>JAMONS010000107.1 GCA_027065555.1 Hyphomicrobiales bacterium
AAATCAAGTGCTACGATTAGTCTATCTTCAGTCATTATCTATCCTTAAATATTGATACCACGCATTTGTGAATCTATTAACAGGCTTATAATGTAGATAATAAAATAATGCTAGATAATACCCATGCCAATAAGGCTTAAAATAACGGCGTGAAATGATACTATAAATAGGGTCTTTATTTGATAGCTTTGTTTTGACATTTTATGGCGATATTTATGTTGAGCAAGTAGTCCGCCCACTATGCCACCAAATAAATCAGCACCTAATAATTGCCATTCTCTAATACGCCACCAACCAAAAAGCGCCGCTTGTTTATCTCGTCTATATAGTAGGAGCGAGAATAGTCCCATTATAGCGTAAATTGCCAAAAGCCCTATATTGGCCTTGCCTAAAATAACTAATAATTGCGCTATGATTAATATTAATGCCGCTGTAGCTAAATGTAGCGATAATTTTTGAGCTAATTGTTTTGCGTCCAATATTATTACATTTTGTGCCGCTGGTTTGCCATTGCGCCCTGTAATTATTTCAAGCTCAAGATGTTCACCACGCTTTAAGCGAGAGCGACCCTTTAATGATTTTGCATGAACAAAAATACGCTCTGTCCCGCCCAGCTGGCGAGCAAAACCATATCCCTTATTATCAAACCACTCAACTATATCTGCTTGTACTCTACTCATTGGACAAATATGACATGAGTTAGTTAAATTTTGCTGACTATTTATATTGTATTTTAGATAATAAATCTGGCCAGCGTGAGATAGAGCGAAAGATGAAAAACAAGCATGGAAAAAGAATAATGGCGGGGGTGTCGGGGTCGGGAGCAAAGCGACCAACGGCGACAAGAATAAAGAAAGCAAAGCGAACTAGCGTGAGATATATAAATGCCGTGAGATAAATCCTACTAGCGTTTAATATCCACTCTCTCAGTACAGCGAGCCTTGGGCTCGCCGGCGCTAGCGCCGCCCCATCGGAGCGTGAGCGCAGCGAACTAGCGTGAGATATATAAATGCTAAGCAAAATTAAGCCTATACGACAAAGCCTCCGCAATATGAGTGCGAGCGACTTTTTTTGATCCTGCTAAATCAGCGAGAGTGCGAGCGACTTTTAACACGCGATGATACGAGCGTGCTGAAAGATTAAACCGCTCAGATGCTTGTAATAAAAGGGCTTTGCTTTCTTTATCAGGATCAACTATTTCTTCAATCAGTGATGAGCCTGCGCTTGCATTAGTATGTAGATTACTTTTCCCTAATTCTAAATAGCGCTTTGTTTGAATTTCACGAGCCTTTTTTACTCTTAATGCAACATTTGCGCTTGGCTCGGCATTATTTGGAGCGATCATATCAGCAGCTGAAACGGCAGGCACATCAATTCTGATATCTATTCTATCAAGAAATGGCCCTGAAATTCGTCCCTGATAATCGGTGGCGCAACGCTCACCTCGTTTGCAAATATGCCCTGGTGTGCCAGCCATTCCGCATTTGCAAGGGTTCATAGCGGCGATAAGTTGAAAGCGAGCTGGATAAGTAACTCGAGCATTAGCACGTGCAATAACTGTTTCACCATTTTCTAGAGGTTGGCGTAAAGAATCTAATACTGAGGGGTTAAATTCAGGCAATTCATCTAAGAAAAGAATACCATTATGCGCCAGAGAAACTTCACCCGGTCTGACTTTTAATCCGCCACCAACTAAAGCTGCCATTGATGCGGAATGGTGGGGGGCTTGAAATGGTCTTCTATCAGAAATTTGACCACTTCCAAGCTCTCCTGCAATAGATTGGATCATAGAAATATCAAGTAATTCTCGTGGATTAAGTGCTGGCATAATCGAGGGTAAACGTGCTGCAAGCATGGATTTGCCAGCCCCCGGAGGCCCAACCATAAGTAAATTATGCCCACCAGCTGCCGCAACCTCAAGCGCCCGTCTCGCAACCTCTTGACCACGCACATCGCAAAGATCAGGTAAATCTGAAGCCTCTAATTGTTTTTTTGGTAGTGGGCGAGTGCACAGCTGGTTGCCGCTTAAATGATTGATTAAAGCAAGTAGGCTTTTTGGTGCTATAATATCAATATCATCGCCCGCCCAAGCCGCTTCAGGGCCTGATTTTTCAGGGCAAATAATCCCAAGTCCAAGACCATTGGCAGCCATAGCGGCTGGCAAAATGCCAGCAACAGGAGCTAATTGCCCATCAAGTCCTAATTCCCCCAACGCCATATATCTATCAAATGCATCACTTGGCACAGCGCCAATAGCACCCATTAAGCCAAGTGCTATTGGCAAATCATAGTGTGAGCCTTCTTTAGGTAAATCGGCTGGTGCAAGATTTATTGTAATGCGCTTTGGGGGTAATGAAAGGCCTGATGCAATGAGAGCTGCACGCACTCTTTCACCGCTTTCGTTTACTGCTTTATCAGGTAGGCCAACAATTTTGAACGCTGGCAAGCCAGAAGCAATTTGCACCTGCACGCTTACAGGTACTGCTTCTATTCCTTGAAATGCAATAGTTTGAACAATAGTGACCATAAAAGTTCTGCCATTCTTATAAATGATATGCAAGACTTAGCATTCATTTAACAGAACAGCAAGAACATTTAGGGAACAAAACACACTTATTAAATATTGTGAATATTATTGAGCCGCTTCTAATAGCTCACTTACATATTCCCAATTTATAAGACTATCAAAAAACGCCTCAAGATAAGCAGGGCGTGCGTTGCGATAATCAATATAATAAGAATGCTCCCACACATCGACACCAAGAATTGGCGTTGCGCCATGCACAAGTGGGTTTTCACCATTTGGGGTTTTCATAATTTCTAATTTGCCATTATTTAGCGCTAGCCATGCCCAGCCAGAGCCAAATTGTGTTAGTCCCGCATTGATGAAATCAGCACGAAACTTATCAATCGAGCCAATATCTGAAATAATTAGCTTTTCCACATTGCTAGGAATATTACCGCCGCCATTTGGCTTCATCCATTGCCAAAAATGATTGTGATTATAGTGCTGCGCTGCATTATTAAATAGGCCAGCATTTTTGCCAAAGCTTTCTTTAACAATATCTTCTAGCGACTTGCCTTCAAGGCCAGATCCTTCAAGCAATTTATTGCCGTTAGTAACATAGGCCTGATGGTGTTTATCATGGTGATATTCTAGCGTTTCAGCAGACATAAATTCTCCTAGCGCATCATAGGCATAGGGTAGTTCTGGTAATGTGAAGCTCATAATATTTTCCTTTTAATAAGATAGTAATTGTCTTTATTATAACTATTCTAAACTAGCTAGCAACTAACAAATTATTTTTACTCTATTTTGTTGTTTGAATTGCAAAAGCGTAAGTTAGTGCGGTTTCTTTTATTTGCTCAAATCTTCCAGAAGCCCCACCATGCCCTGCGCCCATATTAGTTTTAAGATATAGCGGTTCATTTGAGAGATTATTCACTCTTAATTTAGCAATCCATTTTGCTGGCTCCCAATAGGTTACTCTTGGATCTGTCAAACCAGCTAGAGCAAAAATTGCAGGGTAATTTTGTTTTACTACATTATCAAAGGGGGAATATGAGGCGATATATTGATAATCTTGTTTTGAAACTATTGGATTGCCCCATTCTGGCCATTCGGGCGGTGTGAGCGGTAGGCTATCATCAAGCATTGTATTTAACACGTCAACAAATGGCACTTGGGCAATTATTCCTGCAAACAAATCGGGGCTCATATTAGCGATAGCACCCATTAACATGCCGCCAGCCGAGCCACCTTGCGCTACGATATTTTTCTTTGAACTATATTTTTTCTCAATCAGCATTTGCGCAACGCTTATATAGTCTGAAAAGCTATTTTTCTTATGTTCATGGCGGCCATTTTCATACCATGCATAACCCTTTTCCATGCCACCTCTTATATGGGCGATTGCATAGACAAAGCCTCTATCAACTAGTGAAAGCGCAGAAATTGAAAAGCTGGCAGGAATAGAAATGCCGTAAGAGCCATAGGCATAAAGCAAGCATGGCGCTTTGCCATTTTGCTCTATGCCCTTTTTATATAATAGGGTTACAGGGACTTTTTCGCCATCATTTGCTATTGCAAATATTCGCTTAGTTACATAATTTTCTTTATTATGCCCGCTTGGAATTTCTTGTTCTTTACGTAAAGTTCGTTCCCCACTGGTCAGGCTCATATCAAAGATTTGCGCAGGGGTTGTTGGTGAAGAATAAGAAAAGCGGATTATATCTGTGTCAAATTCATAGCCAACCGATACACCAAGCGAATAGGCTTCTTCATCAAAAGCAATTACCTCTTCTACTTCAGTTGCAAAATTCCTTGCAATTATTCTTGGTAATCCCTCAAAGCGCTCAAGCCTAATAAGATAATCTTTAATTATAATAACATCAAGAATAAGCACGCCTTGAATATGAGGAACTAGATCACGCCAATTACTGGCCTCTGGCTTTTCAATAGAAGTACTTACAATTTTGAAATCTTTTGCACCGTCAATATTGGTTTTGATTATTAGCTGACCATCTCTTTCATCAACTAAATATTCATGCCCAATCTTTCTTTTTGAAACTAATTTTGGCTTGCTGCTACCCTTGCCGCCAATATTGGCATCTATTAGCCAGTTTTCAGAAGTTACATGATCGTGAGCATTTATTATGATGTAGTTTTGTGAAAGTGTTTTTCCAACCCCAACAAAAAACCCGCTGTCTTTTTCTTCATAGACGATTTTATCGCTTGTTTGTTTAGTTCCCAAAAAATGCTGCAACACTCTAAATGGGCGGTGGTTCTCATCAAGTTCTGTATAATAAAAACTCTTACTATCATTTGCCCAAACGCCAGTGCCATTAGCATTTTCTATTTTGTCATTCAGCTCTTTGCCATCATTTAGATTGCGCACATAAATAGTGTAATATTCTGAGCCCTTCTTATCGCATGACCACAAGAGCAGTTGATGATTAGGTGAATGGCTAGCGCCGCCAAATCCAAAATAATTCTCCCCCGCTTCAACATTACAATCCAATAAAATGCTTTCTTTCGTACCTTCTCTTTTGGTGCGAATTAATTGTGCATATTGCTTGCCTGTGAGCATTTTTGAAAAATAGGAATAATCACCATCAGGAAATGGCACGCTAGAATTATCTTCTTTTATGCGCCCTCTAATTTCCTTATAAATATCATCGCTTAATTGTTTATTTTTTTCACCAAATTCAGCTTCGAAATAATCATTTTCGGCATCTAAGTATGAGCGAATATTATCGCTTAGCAACTCTGGTTTTTTCATTACTTCTTGCCAGTTGTCAGCACGAAGCCAATGATAATTATCAACATGTTTTATATTGTGATTTGTGGCATAGTGGGGGATAGTTTTAGCGATTGGCGGAGTTGTTTTTTTCATAATACCTGTTCTTAATGTGATTCTTTAGACTTCATTATTTTCTTTTAAGCGCAAATATGAAGTTTTTCTATAAAATTTTGTGAGTAAATAAGTTAACAACATAACAAGCAAGTTTACTGACTTGTTCTTGAGCGATTTACGTTTAAGTTATTAAATATTGATTCGCTAAAGGATAGGTATGGCTTTAAGTATGGATATTAGTGTTGCATTAATTTCAATAGCGCCGTTTTTAGCGGCGTTTTTAGCACCCCTTATTTTTCGCTTTACAGGGCATTTAGCTGGTTGGGTATTGGCTATAATTCCTGCTGGTATTTTTGCATATTTAATTCCATTTATAAAGCCAATTTCTGAAGGCAAATTTGTTCAAACATCGCTTAATTGGGTGCCAGAATATGGAATTAATCTTTCTTTTTTCATTGATGGGCTTAGCCTAACATTTGCTTTGCTGATTTCTGGCATTGGTACAATCATTGTTATTTATTCTGGTAAATATCTTAAAGGCCATCATGATCAAGGTAAGTTTTTAGCCTATATTTTAATGTTTATGGGCTCGATGCTTGGGCTGGTGCTTGCCGATAATATGGTGGCTTTATTTGTCTATTGGGAATTGACCTCAATCACTTCGTTCTTGTTAATTGGTTTTAATCATAAAAAACAAGCATCAAGACGTGCCGCAATTCAAGCTTTGGTAATTACTGGTGGCGGCGGTTTAGCTCTTTTGGTTGGTGTTTTATTATTGCAACAAATGCTGGGCGGCGTTTGGGAATTAAGCGAAATTAGAAATTATGGTGCTGCCCTGCACGAGATGTCACTATATCCTGTTGTTTTAGTATTATTTTTAATAGCCGCTTTTACAAAATCAGCGCAATTCCCGTTTCATTTTTGGCTTCCAAATGCCATGGAAGCGCCAACCCCAGTTTCTGCATTTTTACATTCAGCAACTATGGTAAAAGCTGGTATCTATCTTTTGGCTCGCATGAACCCAACGCTTGGTGGTTCTGAAATATGGAGCATTACTTTAATATCATTTGGTTCAATCACGCTTTTATGGGGCGCAGTGTGGGCGCTTAAACAAACCGACATGAAGCAAATGTTGGCGCAAACCACCGTTGCTTCGCTTGGGCTGTTAGTTATTCTAATTGGTATTGGCACTGATATAGCCCTAACGGCAATGGTTATTTATCTGGTTGCGCACGCTCTTTATAAGGCAAGTTTCTTCTTAATTGCTGGAATTCTAGATCATGGTACAGGCACACGAGATATTACGGAACTTGGCGGGTTAAGGCGCTTAATGCCGTTAAGTTTTATTTTAGCAATAATTGCCGCTATTTCAATGGCAGGCCTGCCGCCCGCTATAGGATTTTTTGCTAAAGAAGAAATGTATCTTTCATTGGTGCAAAATGACCTTAAATCAATAACCGTTCTAATTGTGCTTATTGCAGGCAATGCCATGATGTTGGTTGTAGGTGCTTCTATTGCTATTAAGCCGTTTTTTGGTGGCCTAAAGCCAACACCAATAAAACCACATGAGGGATCTTTAGCGCTAATAATTGGACCTCTATTATTTGGGATGTTAGCGCTATTGTCAGGTATTTTCATTACCTATACTGGTAAAATGATAATTTCTCCAACTGCTTCGTCAATCTCTAGCATTGCCATTGAAAACCATTTGAAATGGTA
>JAMONS010000108.1 GCA_027065555.1 Hyphomicrobiales bacterium
ACCATCTGGTGTCCGCTGGGGCTTCGTTGATGCCGCAAGTGGTAGTGGATGCGGTGGTTGATCATATCAATCTTGAAGCACGTATTGGCGGCTATGGGGCTGCCAATGAACAGGCTGAAATGCTAGATAATGTTTATAATAATGTTGCTACACTCATAAATGCTAAGCCGCAAGAAATTGCACTTGTAGAAAATGCAACGGTGGCGTGGTGTCAGGCGTTTTATGCTTTGCCTCTCAAGCGTGGTGATAGGGTGCTAACGTGCCAAGCTGAATATGCGGCTAATTATGTTGCTTATCTCCAACGTGCAAAGCGTGATGGCATTATCATTGAAGTGATCCCTAATGATGATAAGGGTGCGATTGATGTAATAGCTTTAGAAAAAATGTTAGCAACACCTGCTGCGCTTATTTCTATTACATGGATTCCCACCAATGGGGGGTTGGTAAACCCAGCTATTGAGGTGGGCAAACTGGCTTCAAAACACGGAGTGCTTTATTTGTTAGACGCTTGCCAAGCGGTTGGTCAGATGGTGGTTGATGTAAAAGAAATTAGATGTGATTTCTTGTCAGCTACATCTCGTAAATTTTTGCGTGGGCCACGTGGTATTGGGTTTCTTTATATTCGTGAAACGCTCATTGATGCTTTGGAGCCAGTGGTGCTAGATCATTTTGCCGCCGCATGGGTTGAAACAGATCGCTATGAATTACGCTCTGATGCTCGCAGGTTTGAGAATTGGGAAAATGCTTATGCTTTAAGGGCAGGTTTGGGTGCGGCACTCAAATATGGCCAAGAAATTGGTTTAGAAAATATTCAAAAACGTAGTTGGGGTTTAGCCCAACTTCTGCGCGAGCAACTCAATTGCATCAAGGGAGCGCAAGTGCATGATGCTGGAGAGCAACAATGTGCTATCGTTAGTTTTTCTATTGAGGGGCTGTCTGCGCAAAAAACAGTGGCGGCTTTAAGGGCAAAAAATATTATTATCGGCACAACTAATATAGATAGCACTAGGTTGGATTTTGAAACTCGCAAACTGCCTGACATGATGCGTGCTGCGCCACATTATTTTAATACTGAAGATGAAATAGAACAGATGGTTGCGGCCTTAAAAACGCTAACATAGTAAAGATGAGTGCTATCTATCAAGCCCAACACCTTTAAATCTTGCGCGAACGCTTAGAGCAGCTCCGATGTCAAGAAAAGGGCGAGGCGGAACAAATGATGCGGGTGCTAAGACACTGCAATCATCTACTAAATCTGAGGGGATATTGCTGGCATATTCTGCAATTGCACGTCCAAAACTTGTTCCCTTAGACACCCCAGATCCATTATAGCCCCCAGCCAGAAAAATATTATCACCCTGTTTGCCAAAGAAGTTTGTGCCGTTGCGAGTGATGCCTTCAACACCTGACCAGTTATATTCAAACGGCACGTGAGCAAGCTGTGGGAAACGTTTTTTAAATGCAGCTCGATGGATAGTTTGGCGTTTGGTAATGATCTTGCTGTCCAGCAATTTCCCCCCATGATATTGTGCGCAATTGCGCAAACAAATGCGGCCATCATTAGTTAAGCGAACAGTTGCGCCGCCTCCATGTAAAGATAAAACACCCCATTGTTTTAGCGTGCCAAGGGTGGCCAACTCCTCATTATTAAGTATTCTGGTAAAACTGCCCGAAAGAGTGCTGCCCACTATTTTATTGCGTAAAAAACCTATTTTTGCGGCTTCATAATTTGTTGCTAGAATAAGTGTGTCGGTTTTTACTTTTCCATTGGATATAATAAGAGTGGGGTGCGCCCCTGTTTTTATTTTCAACACGGGCGTTTTTTCTGCAAGGGTTACATTTTTGGGCAGATTATTAGCAAGGCCATAGATAAGTGCCGCAGGCTGCACGAGTGCGCCTTGATGGACATGAATTCCTGCCTGATAATGGGACGTTCCTAACCTTTGTTTTAGTTCGTTTCGATCAAGAATTGTATGGGGGATTTGTAAAGCCTCAAGATATTTCTGAAAAAACGTGTGTTCTGCTAATGCCTTAGAATCAGCGGCAGTGTGATGAAAACCGCTATTATCCCAGTCGCAATTTATCTGATATTTTGTGATGAATGTGTTTAAGAGCTTTAAGCCAGTATTATTTATACGCAAAGTTCGCAGATATTGCGGTGTTTTATCTAATTCATATCCGCCAGAAAAATGAGAGGTGGCAACTGCAAACCCAGAATTTCGCCCTGATGCCCCTTGGCTGACTTGGCGTGCATCAAGCAGTAAAATTTTATCATTTGGGTGCAATTCGGCTAACCTATAAGCACATGAAAGACCAGTGAAACCAGCACCAATAATTACCCATTTATATCTGTGAGTTCCTGATAATGCCTGAGTTGGTATTCTTTTGGGCAATAATTCTGCCCAACCATGTTTATCCGTGGGGAATGAAGGGGGTTGAATTGGCATTATTTACCCTTTTTAGAAAACTCACTGGCTTAAAGCAATCTTTGCAAGTTTGAGTGTTTCATACTATTAAAGTTTAGGCGAGCCTTATTAAGGTTTGCTGCAAAATTAGCTGATCGAGTAAAATAATGGAAATTAAATGGCTTAAAGATTTTTTGGTGCTGAGCGTGGAGAGAAATTTTCGCATAGCGGCTCAGCAATCTCATGTTTCACAACCTGCTTTTAGCCGTCGCATTCAGGCACTTGAAAACTGGATCGGTGCGCCATTGATTGATAGGAGCAGCCATCCCTCGCAATTGACAGAAGCAGGCAAGCTGTTTTTGCCAGTGGCGCAAAAAATTATTGACCTTGCAGAAATGGGGAAAGTTGAGGCTCAAACGCAGGCTCAAGAAGAAAATGAAAAAATTACTTTTGCAACTTTAGGCACTTTGGCTCAGGGCTTTTTACCCGCATGGTTAAAGGGACTTCAGCCCTTAATTGCAATCCAACATTTTAGAGTTCGTACAGAATTTTGCAACATTGCAGAATATTTTTCTGCCTTGGAGGAAGAAGAGGCTGATTTTTTTATCTGTTATGAAAATGTTGCAGCCAAACTGCACGAAAATGATAATGTTTTTACCTCTAAAAAGTTGGGTGTAGAAACATTAATCCCAGTTGTTAGTCCAGATGAAACGGGTGCGCCAAAATGGTGGTTGCCTGACGCATCAACTGATATTATCCCCATTCTTCACAGCTTACCCAAATCTTCTCCATGGCCTATTATGAGCCACATAGAAGAAAAATATGCTCACATAAATTTCAAATGCGTTTATAATTCTTCGCTTGGGCCAACGCTTAGGGCTATGGCTATCGAGGGTTTTGGGTTGGCGTGGATTCCCAACGCATTAGTAAAAGAAGATCTCTTAAATGGACGTTTGGTTAGGGCTGCAGAACCAGCTGATGATATTCTTGTTGATATTATGATCTATAGATGTCTGAAAAATAGCGAGCATAGAGTAGAAAAATTTTGGAATATTTTGCTCAATTAAAGCAATATATAAATTGTTATTGATGTTAACAATTTTGTATCGGTTCGCTCGATGATGCAAATCTTGCATGACCTGCTCTGTTATAAGCATTGGACATCTTACAGTGCTGTTCCTAATAATCAGGAGTATATTTTAATAGTAAAGGGAGGAATTATAATGAAATTAAAAACACATATTGCAGGCGTTGCAGCTTTGGCTGTTATGGCCGCTGGGGGTGCAACGGTTGCTGCATCTGCACAAAGCACGCTTGAAACCGTGAAAGAACGTGGGCATGTGCGCTGCCAAGTTGGGTCACCATCCCCAGGTTATTATAACCTAGATTCTGATGGAAATTGGTATGGTCTTGATGTTTCAGTTTGTAAAGCTGTTGCTGCAGCTGTTCTTGGTGACGTAAGTAAACTTGAAATACAATCAGTTAGTACTCAATCTCGTTTTACTGCATTAGCAAATGGTGAAAGTGATTTACTTTCACGTACTGCTACTATGACATTAACTCGTGATACTCAACTTGGCTTAGATTTTATGCCACCCAATTTTTATGATGGTCAGGGCTTTACTGTTCGCAAAGACAGCGGAATTACAAGTGCTCTTCAACTTAAAGGTGCTAAAGTTTGTGTGACAACAGGTACAACAACAGAACTTAACCTTACAGATTATTCTCGTAAAAATGATCTAAATATCTCAAATGTTACATTTGAAGATTGGAATGTTCGTGATGATACATATCTGAATGGTGGTTGTGATGCTGTAACTGGTGATAAGTCATCAATGGCAGGAAATATTTCTTCTTTCCCCATCCCAGCAGATCACATGATTTTACCTGAAACACTTTCAAAAGAGCCACTTGCTTCTGCTGTTCGTCAAGGTGACGATGGCTGGGCAAATATTGTTCGTTGGACTGTTTATGCTCTAATTAATGCTGAAGAATTAGGTATTACTCAAGCTAATGTTGACGAAATGCGTGATACTTCAACAGATCCTAACGTGCTTCGTATGTTAGGTGTTGAAGGCAATTTGAATGTTGGTTTAGGTCTAGATAAAGATTGGGCTTATAACGTCATCAAAGGTGTTGGCAATTATGGCGAAATCTATGAAGCCTATATGGGTAGTGGACCTCAAGGTATTGGCATTGATCGCGAGGGTACTCTAAACGCTCTTTGGACAAATGGTGGTTTAATGTATTCACCTCCAATGCGTTAATAACTAAACCTGTTAAGTGGTGCCGAATTGTAATGGTTTGGCACCATTTTTTTAATAATGTCTAATTAAATCTTGGGGGGGATTGGTGGCACAAGCTGTAGATAAAAAAAACAAGGCACGTTTAAGACCAAAAGAAAAGTTTAATTTCTTTCAAGATCAACGTGTGCGCTCGGTTTTTTATCAGCTTTTAACTGCGGGACTCGTAGGCTGGTTTTTATATTATTTGGGTAGTAACACCGCTCAAAACCTCGAAGCTCGAGGAATGAGTACTGGCTTTGGGTTTTTTAATACAACAGCAGGTTTTGATACTGAATTCAAACTGATAAAATATACTCCAGGAGTTGGAACTTACCGCGACATATTCATTATTGGTGCGCTAAACACCCTATTAGTTTCGTTCTTTGCTATTATTGCCAGCACAATTCTTGGGTTTTTTGTTGGTATATTACGCCTTTCAAACAACTGGCTGGTTGCCAAGGTAGCTCTAGCATTTGTTGAAATTTTCCGTAATACCCCATTACTTATTCAAATTATTTTTTGGTTCATGGGTATTTTTTCTGTGTTGCCAGTAATTAAAAAAACCATTGACCTTTCGTTTGGAGCAGAATTTTTACTGCTAAACAATAGGGGGCTTTATTTTGCTACGCCGATATTTGGAAACCTATTTTGGCTAACCGCTTTGGCTTTAGCTATAGCTATCATTGCTGTAATAATCATTAGATTTCGCGCAAAAAAACGCCAAGAACAAACAGGCGAACAGGTAAAAATATTATTACCTTGTATTGCTCTGATAGTTTTATTACCTGCCATTACATTTTTCGCTACAGGAATGCCACTTGCGTGGGACATTCCGAGTATACAAGGGTTTAACTTTGTTGGTGGAGCTAGTCTGCCACCTGCGTTTTTGGCTTTATTTGTAGCTTTAAGTATCTATCATGCGGCAAGTATTGCAGAAGCGGTTCGAGCTGGCATTCTTTCAGTCAACAAAGGGCAAACCGAGGCAGCTCTGTCAATCGGGCTAGAGCAGAAAAAAGTTATTTCGCTGGTTGTCATTCCTCAAGCGAGGCCAGCAATTATTCCGCCAATGATTTCTAACTGGTTAGACACGGTGAAAAACTCATCCCTTGCGGTGGCGATTGGCTATAATGATATTGTTTCTTTATTCATGCAGACAACGCTTAATCAAATCGGTCATGCGTTAGAAATTGTGGGCTTGACTATGGCTTTTTATATGACGATTAGTCTTATTATTTCGGGTTTCTTAAATATATATAATAAACGCGTTCAATTGGTGGAGCGATAATATGGCTATAGTTACAGCACAAAAAACACCAGATAGACAACCTCCATTATCTGAAACATCTATAATTGGTTGGATGCAAAAAAACTTGTTTAGTTCCATAACTAATACGATTCTGACCGTCATCACCCTTTATATTGTCTATCTTACGGTTAAAGGCATCTATATCTGGGGTTTCGCCGATGCGACTTTTGTGGCCGAAAATCGTCGTGAATGCTACAATAATAGTCTTACTGGTGCTTGTTGGGCAGGTGTTATCGACTGGATGGATAACATAATGTATGGTCGTTATCCGCGCGATGAATTGTGGCGGATAAATGCTGGTGGCATATTAGTAGTTTTATGGATGGCACCGCTATGGATGAGCAAAGTTAAAGGTAAAATATTTATCGGAATAAGTGTTGTTATGCTTTATCCATTCCTTGCTGGATATCTTTTTTCTGGTGGTAGTAAAGGCTTGTTTATGCAAGTCATGGTAAGTGGTGCAATTGTTGCCTTCATAGCCAATATGCTTAACATGATTATAGGTCTAACTAAAAACCAAAGTCTTGTACAATTTTTGCTTAGAATATTTAATCAAAATAATGCATCAGACAAAACCCAGCGTAATGTTATTCTTGGCATTATGATAATTTCTTTTCTCGCAATATTCTTGTGGCAAATTAGTTTTAATCTTGAAAAAGTTGGCTGGACACAATGGGGTGGGCTGTTTTTAACTTTGGTGATAGCTGGTGTTGGTATTGCGGCCTCCATGCCGCTGGGTGTAATTCTTGCCCTTGGTCGGCGTAGCAGATTGCCAGTGGTTCGAGTTTTAAGCACGTCGTTCATCGAAATTTTTCGCTCAGTGCCATTAATCACAGTGTTATTTATGGCAACTACCATGTTCCCTCTATTCATGCCAGATGGATTTGTTTTGAACAAATTAGTGCAGGTTATTATTGCTGTAATACTTTTTAACGCATGTTATATGGCTGAAAATGTTCGTGCTGGTCTGCAAGCCATTCCAAAGGGGCAGTTTGAGGGCGCACATACTATCGGTTTGGGATATTGGGGAACTATGGGGCTGATTGTTATGCCTCAGGCTCTCAAACATATGATTCCAAATATTGTTGGCAATTTTATTGGTTTACTTAAAAACAGCACACTGGTTTCAATCATTGGACTGTTTGATATTTTATTAATGTTGCGTTCAATCAGCAGAGACGTGCCATGGCTTGGACTTCACAGAGAACCACTGATTTTCGGAGCAGTATTATTTTTCATTCTGTGTTTCTCTATGTCAAAATATAGCAGACATTTAGAGAAAAAACTTTCAACAGACAATAAAAGTTGACCTAAATAATAGGATTATAAAATATGACAACAAAAACTCAAAAAAGCCAACTTAGCTCGGCGGCATCAAATGAAGTTATCATCGAAATATCCAAGATGAATAAATGGTATGGGGATTTTCATGTCTTAAAAGATATAAACCTTAATGTGCATCAGGGCGAAAGAATTGTTGTTTGTGGGCCTTCTGGTTCTGGTAAATCCACGTTAATACGCTGCATCAATGCTTTAGAAGAACACCAAGAGGGCGAAATTATTGTTGATGGTATTTTATTAGGAAAAAACCTTAAAAACCTTAGTCATATTCGCACTGAAGTTGGTATGGTGTTTCAAAATTTTAATTTATTCCCGCATTTAACTATTCTTGAAAACTTAACTCTAGGTCCTATTTGGGTTCGTAAAATGGGCAAGGCTGAAGCCAAAGAAACTGCGATGAAATATCTTGAAAGAGTTAAAATTCCTGAGCAAGCAGACAAGTATCCGGGGCAAATATCTGGCGGTCAACAACAAAGAGTGGCAATTGCTCGATCATTATGCATGAACCCTAAAATTATGCTATTTGATGAGCCAACTTCAGCTCTTGACCCTGAAATGATAAAAGAAGTACTTGATGTTATGGTTGATCTAGCTGAAACAGGAATGACGATGATTGTTGTTACCCACGAAATGGGATTTGCAAAAACAATTGCCGATGAAGTTATTTTTATGGACGAGGGCGATATTGTTGAGCGAAATAACCCGCATGATTTTTTTGGCAAGCCAGAGCATGAGCGAACCAAACAATTCCTTAGCCAAATTCTTTAGTTTAATATTCTTTATAAGAGATTGCGATGTCTTTAGATTTTTTCTCCACACCAGGCAAGTTCTATCGTGGTAACTTGCATACTCACTCAACCATGTCAGATGGCAGGTTTAGTCCAAAAGAAGTATGCGCTCGCTATCAGAAACAGGGTTATGATTTTATTTCTTTAACAGATCATTTCGTTGGCCTTTTTAATTATCCAATAACCGATGCTAGTGAATTTCATAATGATGAATTTACAACTATTATGGGTGTTGAGCTTCATACTGGATCTACGGATAAAGGTAATTTGTGGCATCTTTTAGCAGTGGGTTTACCTGCTGATTTCACTCCCCCCAATGCTCCAAATTTTCGCCCTGTAAAGGGGTCAGAGTCAGCTAGTGACCTTGCTCAACGTGCGCGAGACGCAGGTGCTTTTGTGGTTATTGCCCACCCTCATTGGTCGGGGTTAAGTGAGGCTGATGCTAAAACAATTACAGCTGCTCATGCGGTAGAAATTTATAACCATGGCTGCGTAGTTGATAATGACAGAGGTGAGGGTTTTCTGACGCTCGAACACCTGTTAAACAGTGGGCGTAAACTGAACTTGATTGCTGCCGATGATGCCCATTTCAATACACCAGATTTTTTTGGTGGCTGGGTGATGGTAAAAGCGAAGCAAAACAACCAAAAGGACCTTTTGGCTGCACTTAAAGCTGGTGAATTTTATTCCAGCACTGGGCCAAAAATTAACGACCTCCGTATTAGCAAAGAGGATATTGAGGTTGAGTGTTCATCTGCCACAACCATTATAGTTCAAGGGGAGGGTACATCAATGGCAACATTGCACGGAAAATCGATGACGAGCGAAAAACTTTCGCTGGAACGTTTGTCCAACTCTCCATGGATTCGTGTCACAATTGTTGATAGTGCTGGCAAAAGAGCATGGTCAAACCCTATCTGGGTTGAGGCATAGAATTGCGGTGAGTGTTCCTGTAATTCTTAACTTGTGATTGTATTTGCTAGAGTTTTATAGTTCCACTTTAGTAGGTTTGTTTAATGGGAGTACGTCACTATGGATAGTTTTTTTGGCGTGTAATATTTTTGCGCAACTCTGAGATTAGGTCATTTATTAGGAATAGGGTAAATTTATCTGCGGTCTCCAGTTAAAATCAGAGTAAAAACGGGTTGAATCCACCTCTAAATTACACATAAGTTGCTCAACAAGTTTTTCTCCTCCTATAAATTTTAAGGTTTGAGTTAATATTATTGGTGATATTGAAAATAAAAAAGCCTTCCCATTAATTTTTTTGTGAGCTGATTTTATGATGTCGCTTGTTGAAACAGATTCTGCTTCAGAAATCACATAAGTTCCAGATGCTGGTTTAATTCTCCATCGTAAGAGAATTGTAGCAATGGCTGAAGCTAAATTTTCAACACAAAGTAGTGTTCTTTTATTTTTTATTCCCATTAAGGGTAATGGAATGGGCTTTCTAGTTAATTTTAATAATCGCTTAAAATTCCCTTTTGAATTAGCACCAATAATGAGCGGAGGGCGCAGAATAATCAATGAAAGATTATCTTGCTTATTTAATGTAATTAATGCTTTTTCTGCTTCGTATTTTGATATGGCATAGGGGGAAGTTGGGTTAGGAATTGAACTGTCGTTAAATGGAGAGTTATCAGGAGTTTTTGTCCCTAAAACCCCTATAGAGCTTAATTGTAAGAAACCTTTTATTCCTGTTTTACGTGCAGCCTTATAAAGCGCAACAGCTCCAGTGCAATTAGTTGACATAAATGCTTGAGTTGGATCTTTTATAGTTTCCTTAAAAATGTGGGCTCTCCCAGCTAGGTTTATTACATAAAAGACATTTTCAAGTGCTTTGCTCCAATCTGTTTTTGAATTAAAATCTTCAATGGTTATTATTTTTACATCCCCGTTTGGTATCCATGAATTATCATTTCGACGCATGACTATAGTTAGTGGTAGATTTATCTCTAAAAGAGATTTAACTAAATGTCTGCCGACAAATCCATTTGCTCCTGTAATTAAAACTCGCATTATTTATTCTTTGTAAGTTGAAAAAAGTGAATGATTAAAGTGCTTACAATTAGTGATGCAATGAAGAATGCTATTAGTGGTTGTGATATTGAAAAAACAGCCAAGCCAACTAATGCTAAATTTGCAAATGTAATTTTCAGCACTATTTTATTATGCCCAAAACCAGCCTGTACTGCCCTTTGATAGTAATGCTCGTTATGTGCTTGCCATATTTTTTTACCAGTAATTAGTCTTTTAAAAAGTGTTAAGCTTGCATCAGCTAAAAAATATAAAGGTAAAATAAATGCTGCGGCAAAATACCCACTTATAGCAAGATTGATAAGTAAAAACCCAAGTAAAAACCCAATGGGAATAGAGCCAGCGTCACCCAGCATAATTTTGGCTTTATGCCAATTCCAAGGTAAAAAACCTGCCGCAGATCCTGCAAGTGCAATGGCTAAAATATTTATATTAGTCGGAAGAGTGAAAAATACTGCGACTAGAAAAACCCCAACACAAATGAAGATCGCCTCACTTGCAGCTATTCCGTCAATGCCGTCCATGAAATTAAATAGGTTGAGAAACCATAGCCAAAAAAGACCAGTTAATATCCTGTCTACTAAAAGCGGAAGATCTATTGGAAAAATATGTATATTAGATGGTAAGAAATAAAGACAAAGAATAATGGCGAGTATATGAAATATGATTCTAGTTCTTGCTCTTAAGGATTTTAAATCATCAACTGCAGAAACTAATGCTAAAATAGAGGTTGAGAATAAAACAGCAAGGCTAAATAAATTAAGTGATTTTGCAAAAATTATCCAAATAACTAATGTTATAAAAATAACGGGTACTCCGCCTCCAAATGCAAGTGTGCCTTTATGCGAGCTACGCTTGTTTGATTTTGCCAACAAGCCAAATTTAGATACTATAGCAATAGTGCCTCTGGTAAGAAAAAATGTAAAAATTATAGCTAAAAAAAATATTAAAATGTAATTTTGGAATGAAAAAATGAATGAAAGCAAGCTGTAACCAATCATATTCAGAAAAATACATACCCAGTATGATAATGGGTAAAAACTTCATTGGCAACTAAAACTATATTTCAAGTTCCTCATATAGTTCAAAATTCAGTTTTCCTTGATTTGGAATTGGATAGTTATTCAAGGCTATAAATGTTATAGTTTTTTTATTTCTGGCTCGAGTTAATAATATTTATTATTAACTCTACGTATAAATAATCTAAAAATAAATCGCATGTTAAAGGTAGTAATTTTAGTATGAAATAATTACAGAGAACTAGAAAAATATTGCAATATAACTATGCTTATGTTAGGTGTGCAACCTTGATTGTTGCATTGCATCAGTACTGTAATTTTTTCTAAAACTTTTATTTATAAAATATAATTTTGCTATAATTGAGGGAAAAATGATAACAAGAAAGCTTATTACTCCAGTGATTATTACAGGAGGAAGTGGGACAAGGTTATGGCCATTATCAAGAAAATCTTACCCTAAGCAATTCACCAATATTTTTGGAACTGGATCGTTATTTCAAGAAACTTGTAAGCGTGTTAAAACAGATCAATTTAGTAAACCAACAATTATGGCTAGTTCTAATCACCGGTTTTTAGTTGCAGAACAAATGCAACAAATAGATGTTGAGCCAGAGCAAATTATTTTAGAGCCTGTGGGGCGAAACACTGCTCCTGCTATATTAATTGCATCTCTTTTAGCTGCAAAAAAAGATAAAGATTCTTTGCTTTTAATCATGCCTGCAGATCATGTTATAGATAGTTCTGAAAAATTTCGTGAAGACGTTAATGCTGGTATTGAGTTAGCTAAGAATGGCAACATTGTTACTTTTGGAGTCACCCCAGACACACCTAATACTGGTTATGGATATATTGAAACTTTGCCCTCAGGTAATAAGTTTTTTGATGTTAAAAATTTTGTGGAAAAACCAAGCCTAGAAAAGGCAGAAGAATTTCTTGAGGCTGGTAATTATTATTGGAATGCTGGTATATTTTTATTTTCTGCTTCTAGTATGATTGATGCCTTTGAAAAACATCACCCAAAAATGTTAGATGATTGCGAAAAGTCGCTTGATAAAGCACAAGAAGACCTTGATTTTTTACGTCTTAATGAAAGCTCTTTTGCTGAGTGTGAAAATATTTCAATTGATTATGCAATCATGGAAAAATCTTCTAACATTTTTTGCAAACCGCTTTCTTCTAATTGGAGTGACCTTGGCTCTTGGTCTGCACTTGCTGAACAATTAGATTCTGATGATAAGGGCAATAGCGCTTATGGAAATGATGTAATGTTTCATGAAAGTGATGGCTGTTTAGGTTATAGTGCCGATGGGGTGGATTTAACACTTGTTGGCCTTAAAGATACTGTTGTGGTTGCTACAAAAGATTCTATTTTAGTTGTAGCAAAAGATAAAGTTCAAGATATAAAAGACGTTGTAAATCGCCGTAAAGAAATTGGGTGTGAAACTTTAGAATCTCATCGACGTGTTTATCGACCTTGGGGTTGGTATGAGGGCATTGAAGCTGGCGAGCGTTTTCAGGTAAAATGTTTGATGGTAAAGCCAGGTGGTCGTCTTTCATTACAAAATCACCATCATAGGGCTGAGCATTGGGTTACTGTTTCTGGCACTGCAAAAGTTACTGTTGATGATGAGGTGTTACTTTTAACAGAAAATGAGTCTATTTACATTCCGTTAGGGGCAACCCATAGGTTAGAAAATCCGGGTAAAATTCCAGTATTACTTATTGAAGTGCAAACTGGCTCTTACCTTGGTGAAGATGATATTGTTCGAACTGAAGATGTTTATGGTCGCATTTCATGAATAACTTAACTTGTTTTAAAGCCTATGATATTCGCGGTAAATTGGGTGAAGAAATTAACGAAGAAATTGCCTATAATATAGGGCGTGCTTTTGCTCAGCACCTTAAAGCTAAGTGCGTGGTTGTTGGCGGTGATATTCGTTTGACAAGTGAGGAGTTAAAACAAGCACTTGCAAAAGGCATTATGGACGCTGGCGCTGATGTTATTGATATTGGCATGAGCGGCACTGAAGAAATATATTTTGCATCTTTTCATTTAGATGTTGATGGCGGAATTGAAGTAACAGCTAGCCATAATCCAATAGATTATAATGGCATGAAACTTGTGGGTAGAGGGGCAAAACCTATTAGTGGTGATAGTGGTTTAAAAGAAATCCAACGCCTTGCAGAAAGCCAAGATTTTACAACACCAAATAAACAAGGATCAATCAGTCAACTATCTATTTTAGACGATTATGTTTCTCACCTATTAGGTTATATAACTGCTGATGAAATAAAACCTCTTAAGTTGGTTGTTAATGCAGGAAATGGCGTAGCAGGTCATGTTATTGATGCTATTGAGACTTGCTTTAAAGAGCAGGGTGTTGATGTTGAATTTATTAAGATACACCATGAGGCAGATGGAACTTTTCCTAATGGAATTCCAAACCCGCTATTGGTTGAAAACCGCAAATCTACTTCTGATGCAATAAAGGCTAGTGGAGCTGATATGGGGATTGCATGGGACGGTGATTTTGATCGTTGTTTCTTATTTGATGAAAATGGTGCATTTATTGAAGGTTATTATATTGTTGGTCTTTTGGCAGATGCCTTCTTGAAAAAACATAAAGGCGGGAAGATAATTCACGACCCACGTTTAACTTGGAATACTATAGATATAGTAAAAGCCGCTGGAGGTATTCCAGTTCAATCTAAAACTGGTCATGCTTTTATTAAAGAGCGTATGCGTTTTGAAGATGCTGTATATGGTGGCGAAATGAGCGCACATCATTATTTTCGTGATTTTGCTTATTGTGACAGTGGTATGATTCCGTGGTTATTGATTTTGGAGTTAATGAGCAAATCTGGTCTATCTTTATCAAGGCTTGTAGGTAAAAGAATGCTAGTCTATCCTTGCTCAGGAGAAATCAATTATAAAGTAAATGATGCAGCAGCTATAATTGAAAAAGTAAAGGCGCATTTTGCCCCCTTAAAACCAGTTATTGATAATGTCGATGGCATTAGTCTTGAATTTTCCGATTGGCGACTTAATTTGCGTAGCTCAAATACTGAACCATTATTGCGCCTTAATGTTGAAGCTAAAAAAGATAGTTGTTTAGTAAAAGAGCGAGTAACTGAAATAGAAAACATTATTAGGGAAGCTGATTAGTGTTTAATATGTTCAAGAGTCTATGGCTATACCGTTATTTTGTATTAAGCTCTATTCGTAATGAATTGGTGAGCCGTTTTGCTCGGAGTAAACTTGGTGGTTTATGGATGATAATCCAACCATTATCACAAGTGTTAATCTATGCGCTTATTCTATCAAATATTCTAGCGGCAAAATTACCTGGTATTGATAATAAATACGCCTATGCCATTTATTTAATGGCTGGTCTATTAGCATGGAATTTATTTAGTGAAATTATTAGCCGTAGCTTGACGCTTTTTATTGAGCAAGGCAATATAATGAAAAAAATGAGTTTCCCTCGCATTACATTACCAACTATTGTTGTTGGTTCTTGTGGACTTAACAATATTTTATTATTTATTTCAATGATGGGTATTTTTCTTTTATTAGGCCATCAATTTAGCTTTGTAACTTTCTGGCTAATCCCGCTTACTTTCATTGTAATAATGTTAGCACTCGGTATAGGCTTAATATTGGGCATTATGAATGTATTTATTCGTGATATTGGGCAAGCAATACCAATTATTCTTCAAATATGGTTTTGGTTTACTCCAATCGTATATCCAGAAAGTATAATCCCAGAAAGCTATCGCCATTTACTCGCATTAAATCCCATGTATCATATCACTAATGCATACCATCAGGTGCTAGTGTATAATCAAATGCCCGATATAAATGGTCTGATAAGTGTCTTTTTTATTGCTTGTGTCTTGGTGCTTGTGAGCCTATTTCTTTTTCGGCGTGCCAGCGCAGAGATGGTGGACGTATTATGAGCCTTTTAAATGTAAAAAATGTTAGTAAAGCATTTAGAACCTATTCATCAGAATGGAAACGGTTTGCTAACTGGTTTGGTTTGTCTGCAAAACCAAACGAAGAAAATTGGGTGTTACGCCATATTAACTTCGATATTCAACCGGGTGAGGCTATTGGTATCATTGGTCAAAATGGTGCAGGAAAAAGCACTCTGCTTAAAATTATTACTGGTACGTTACAGCCTTCCGAAGGAGCAATTCAGGTAAATGGTCGTGTTGCTGCAATTCTTGAGCTTGGTATGGGGTTTAATCCAGAGTTAACAGGTCGCCAAAATGTATTTCATGCTGCAGGGCTTATGGGATTTAGTGCCGAACAAATTCATCAAGCAATGTCTGACATTGAGGCGTTCGCAGAAGTAGGTAAATATTTTGACGAACCAGTGCGTACCTATTCAAGCGGAATGCAAATGCGGGTAGCTTTTGCTGTTGCAACTGCTTACCGTCCTGAAATTCTTATTGTTGATGAGGCATTATCAGTGGGAGATGCTTATTTCCAGCATAAAAGTTTTAATCGTATTCGTGAGTTTCAGGAGCAAGGCACAACATTATTGATTGTCTCTCATGATAGAAGCGCTATTCAAAGCCTTTGCGACCGAGCGATATTACTAGAAAAAGGCAAAGTAATAAAAGACGGTAATCCGGAAGAAATATTTGATTTCTACAATGCTATTATTGCTGAAAAAGAAAATAGCACAGTGGAAGTAACAAAACTTGAAGGTGGAAAAACCAAAACCGCATCAGGGACAGGCGAAGCAAAAGTTGAAGAGATTGTAGTCTATAATAGCAAAGGGGAAATTGCTGAAACAGTAGGTGTAGGAGAACAGATTGAACTCCAGTTTGTGGTTAGAGTATATGAGGATATTAAGAGTTTAGTCTTGGGTTGCGGCATCAAAGATAGATTAGGGCAAATGATGTTTGGAACAAATACATTTCATACAAAACAGTTGCTTCATCACCCAAAAAGTGATGATTTATTCATTTTTACGGTTTCTTTTGCTGCTAATCTTGGAGTTGGGAGCTATTCAGTTCATGTCTCTTTGGTAGAAGAGCAAAGTCATATTGAGAAAAACTTTCAATGGCTTGACAGGGCTGCAATGTTTTCTGTTATTAACCTAGATAAATATAAATTTGTAGGCACTGCTTGGAATGAAATGAACTTTAAAATAGAAAAGAAGTAGCTACATGAAGATAGAAAAGAAGTAGCTACATGTTAAATAAAATAAAGAGGGCTTTTACTTTCTTAAAAAAGAATAATGCTTCAAATCTTCACGCAGGCAGACCATTGGTCATACTGGACATTGGATGCCGTTGGGGCTTTGCTGACAAGTTCATTAGTGATATGAATAATATTCTTATATTTGGATTTGATCCTGATAAAGAAGAATGTAATAGACTTGAAAAATCATATAATAACGACAGTATTCGCCTAATTCCAATTGCTTTGGCTGATAAACTTGGTAATAGAACTCTATTTTTAACAAAAGAACCTGGATGTAGCTCGCTTTATAAGCCAGATACTAACTTGACTAAGAACTATCCAGCCCTTGATTGTGCAACAGAAGTTGCTCAAATTGAAGTTGAATTATCAACCTTAGACATTTGGGCAAAAGATAATAGCGTAAATTATATAGACTATATTAAAATTGATACTCAAGGCGCTGAATTAAGTATTTTAAAAGGCGCAAGTAAAATATTATCTAGCGTGCGATATTTGGAGATAGAAGTAGAATTTAATCCCATTTATGAAGGGCAACCTATTTTTTCAGATGTAGATTTCTTTTTAAGAAAATTCGGTTTTGTATTATGGAAACTTTCAAACTTGGTTCATTACGCTAAGGAAGGTGAAAGTGAATTAGTCTTGTCAAATGATTCAATAAATTACGACCATCACAAGCTAGAATATCAGACAAGGGGTGGGCAAATTTATTGGGCTGATGCTTTTTATATTCGAAGTGAAATTGTTGATGTTCTTTATGATAAACAATCTATAAAACAAATAAAACGCGATTCTGAGCTAGCTTATCGCTTAGGCTTTTTGGATATTAAGAAACGCTTAGATATAGAATTAAAAAATAGAGAGATTAATTAGGTGACTTTTATTTCATATGCCCAAAATTATGAAGATGTTATTCTTCATCGCGCTCTCAAACACATAGATAAGGGCTTTTATATTGATGTTGGTGCTAATGATCCAATTATTGATTCGGTGACAAAGGCATTTTATGATATCGGTTGGCGTGGAATTAATATTGAGCCAGTAAGTGAATGGTTCAAAAAACTTCAGCAAAATAGACCTGAAGATATTAACCTACAATTAGCTGTGGGCGCACGTAAAAGCGAGGTTAATTTTTTTGAACTTGTTGGCACTGGGCTATCCACTATGGATAAGTCAATTGCAAAACGTCATGAGAAAGAACATGACTTTGAGATAATAGAATATAAAATTCTAGCAGTCCGCTTAACTACTATATGTGAGCAGCACCCACATACCGATATTCACTTTTTAAAGATAGATGTTGAGGGAACTGAATTATCAGTCCTGCAAGGTCTAGATTTAAAGAAAATTAGACCATGGATTATTGTAGTAGAATCTACGCTGCCTAATTCACAAGAAGAAAATTATGAGGAATGGGAATATTCGCTAACAAAAAGAGGCTATCACTACGTTTATTTTGATGGACTTAATCGATATTATGTTGCCGATGAGCATGAAGAACTCGATAACGCTTTTACTGCCCCACCCAATTATTTTGATTTTTTTAAACGTGAGAGTGAGGATAGGATAGAGAAAGAGAACCAGAAACTAGAAATTGAACAAGATGCCGCAAAAATTAATTTTCAACAACTAGAAAAACATGCAAAGCAAGTAGAAGCGAATCTAGCAGATTCCCATCATCAGTACCAGCGATTAGAAACCCATACAAACAGTTTAAAAGAAGAAATAAATCAAACAAGTTCAAAGTTGTACGAGAAAGAAAGTAAACTACAAGAGCTAATGTTATCTCAACAAGAAATATTACTAGCTCAAATGGAAAAAGAAACTCAAATACAAGAAAATATTACAACTATTACTGAGAATAAGAAGACAATTGAAAATTTACAGTCTTCATTCGCAGATAGCAAAAAACAAAACAAATTACTTCAAGTCTCCTTTGCAGACTCTGAGCAAGAATATCAACAACTAGAAGTTCAAACGCAAAATCTTCATGAAGAAATAGACCGCAGTGATAAATTATTAAATGAAAAAGATAAAAAAATCGACTTTCTAAATAAGGAACAGGAAACAACAAAACAGAAAATTGATGAATTAAATCAATCATCGCACCATTGGTGGCTAGAATCAGAGCGATTGAACAAAGAATTACAAAGCGTATATCAAAGTAAACCGTGGAAAATTTCCTTATTTTTGAAAAACTTGGTACAACTCTTTAAGCGTGGTTATCAATTTATGAAGTGCCAATTAATTTGGGTTATTCAATTACCCAAAAGAGCCGTGCGCTGGTTGTTAGTTAAGGTCATGAGTTTTGTTATTAAACGTCCAAAAATAAGAGCTAGTGGAATGAAATTGTTGCGTGCTCACCCAAAACTTGAAGGAAAATTACGACAACTTGCTAATGCGCAAAACCTTGGTGCAGTACAAACTATAGATATAGAGAATTCTCACAATATAGGAAATGAGGCAATCATAGATACTTCACACCTAACACCCAGAGCGCGCCTAATTTTAGGCGAAATAAAAACCGCAATTGAACAAAATAAACAGATGGCTAAATAATGCGTATTGTAATTGATCTTCAAGGGGCGCAAACGGCAAGTCGTTTTCGTGGAATTGGTCGCTATAGCCTTTCTTTAGCTAAGGCAATTGCCCGCAATCGTGGGGAACATGAGGTTTTAATAGCGTTAAGTGGGTTTTTTCCTGAAACTATTGAATCTATCCGAGCTGAATTTGAAGGGATATTATCGCAAGACAATATTCGTGTTTGGAATGCACCTGGACCAGTCCGTGAACTTGAACCAGAAAACACATGGCGGCGCGAAACAGCAGAACTTATTCGCGAAGCTTTTCTAGCTAGTTTGCAGCCAGATACAATACTGATTCTAAGTCTATTTGAAGGATACGTTGATGATGCAATTGTTAGTATTGCTCGTTTAGATAAAATAACGCCTGTTAGTGTTATCTTATATGATCTCATCCCTTTATTAAATCCCGATGAATACTTAAAGGACGTACCAACCTATGAACAGCACTATTTACGAAAAATAGACTATATTAAGCGCGCCTCTTTGTTGTTTTCTATCTCAGAATCATCACGTCAGGAAGGACTCCTAAATTTAGGTTTCAAAGAGGACTTAGTTATTAATATTTTAGCTGCTGTAGACTCGCAGTTCGAACCACAAAAAATTTCAGATATTCAACAAAAACAACTAAGATTAAAGTTTGGACTGACGAAAGAATACCTCATGTATTCTGGAGCTACAGATCAGAGGAAAAACCATCTTAGACTCATAAGTTCATACGCAAAATTACCAAAGAGGGTTCGTTCTAGTCATCAATTAGTTCTTGTAGGGGGAATGCCAGAAGATCATAAAAGTAATTTTCTACAACATATTAAAAAATGCGGACTAGAACAAAATGAAGTAATTCTTACTGGAACAGTAAGCGATGATGAGATGGTATCCTTATACAATTTGTGTAAGGCATTTGTGTTCCCTTCATGGCATGAGGGATTTGGTCTGCCTGCGCTGGAAGCAATGAAATGCGGTCGGGCAGTAATTGCTTCCAATACATCAAGTTTGCCTGAGGTTGTTGGATATCCAGAAGCGCTGTTTGATCCATTTGATGAAGACTCTATGATGAGAAAAATAGAGCATGTTCTTACAAATGATAAATTTCGTACAAAGCTTGAGAAACACAGCATGGAACAATCAAAAAAATTCTCTTGGGAGACCTGTGCGAAACATTCAATTACGGCATTAGAAAAACATTATGAAAAGTCTGAAGCAGTAGGAAAGAAAACTAACAATGATAAGTTGGAAACCTTACTAATTGAAGAAATAGCAAAATTGGCAGGCACTTACGATGAAGAATATCTGCTACTAGCAGCTCAAGATATTGCTCAAAATCACCAAACGAAAAAAAAACGCCAATTATTAGTCGACATTTCTGAGTTAGTTCAGCACGATGCCAAAAGTGGCATACAACGTGTGGTTAGAAGCATCTTATCTGAATTGCTTTTCAACCCTCCCAAAGGTATGCAAATAGAACCTGTTTATGCATCGACAGAACATGGATATCGTTATGCACGCAATTTCACTTTAAGGTTTTTGGACTGCCCAACCGAGATACTAAATGATGATCCAATAGAATACCATTCAGGTGATATATTTTTGGGATTAGATTTACAACCTCATATTGTACCAGCGCAAAAAGAAATTTATCAACAAATGCGCCGACATGGAGTGCAGGTTCAGTTTGTGGTCTATGACCTGTTGTGTGTTTTATTGCTACAACATTTTGGTGAAGGAGCTGATAAAGTACACGTTCAATGGCTTGAAGTTATTACTCAAAGTGATGGCGCGGTTTGTATTTCTAAATCTGTTGCCAAGGAACTTGAGACCTGGATAAAAGAACACCCCGTAAAAAGACATCGTCCTTTTAAGATTTCCTGGTTTCATTTAGGTGCTGATGTTGGAAATTCCGTCCCCTCTAAGGGAATTCCTGATAATGCCAAAGAAGTTCTTGGTTTGATTGAGAAGCGCCCAAGTTTTCTATCGGTTGGAACGGTTGAGCCTCGAAAAGGACAAGCCCAAACTCTGGCTGCTTTCGAACATCTTTGGGCAGATAATGTCGATGTAAACTTAGTAATAGTTGGCAAAGAAGGTTGGATGGTTGAAGAGCTGGCAAAAAAATTGCGTCAACACCCAGAAGCAGGGAAACGCCTTTTTTGGTTGGAAGGCATCAGCGATGAATATTTAGAGAAAATCTATTCTGCATCTACATGCTTAATTGCCGCCAGTGAAGGAGAAGGATTTGGCTTGCCATTAATTGAAGCGGCCCAGCATAAACTGCCCATTATCGCTCGAAATATCCCTGTATTCAAAGAAGTGGCTGGTAAGAATGCTCATTATTTTAGTGGTAAAAATCCTAAAACAATTGCAAATTCAATAAAAAATTGGCTTGAAAAATATAAACAAAATAAACACCCAACCTCATTATCTATGAACTGGCTAACTTGGTCACAAAGTGCAGATCAGTTATTAAAAGCTCTCTCAATAGATATTGAAGAGCGTAAATAGAATTAAGCCATTAAAATTATTTTTAACATGGATAATAGACCTGCTTTAAAAGTAAGGTTTAGGGTGCCTTTAATTTGCTAGGAAAATAATCTTATCCACCTCATTTTCAATCATGAGACAATTATTTTTATATGATAGTTAAATGAAATGAAACGGAGTTAAGGCATGGCTTTTGAGTAAACACCATATTTAGCACTACCTTATATTGTAGCATCGCAGGCACAAAAACATATTACCCATAATGAGGCTCTTAAAGCGCTAGATAATATTGTTCATCTTAGTGTTGAAAGCCAAGATCTAACAATAGCTCCTAATTCTCTTGTTGATGGAGCGCGTTTTATAATAGGTGTAAACGCAACTGGGCAATGGACTGGCAATGATAATATGATTGCGGTTTGGCAAGGCAATGGCTGGACATTTCATACACAAAAAATAGGATGGGTGCTTGGGTTGAAGCCGGTGCAAAACTGGTTGTTTGGAGTGGTACAAATTGGGTTGAAATTACGGGGGCAGGGGCAGGTTTAAACCCAACTCCGCTTGTTGGCATAAATGCAACAGCAGATAACATAAACAGACTTTCATTAAGCAGTCCTGCTTCTTTATTTAACCATGAGGGGGCAGGACATCAAGTTAAAGTAAATAAAGCCTCTTTAAGTGACACTGCGTCTTTTTTGTTTCATAATAATTGGTCAGGGCGGGCTGAAATTGGACTAACAGGTGATGATGATTTCCATTTTAAGGTTAGTGCTGATGGATCTAATTGGCTTGATAGTATTTTAATTGATAAAGATAGCGGTGCTGTTAGTTTCTCTGAAGGTATTTCTGATATTGATGGAGGATCAATAGCAGGATTTAGGAATTATATGATAAATGGCGGATTTGCCGTTTGGCAGCGAGGGGAAAATTTGGGTCTTAGCTGGAATTATAAAGCTGATCGCTGGAATTGGTTTAACGTTGCAGGTGATGGCGTTGGGACTATTTCAAAATCTAATGATGTTCCAAGTGGGCAAGGGCTGGAATCTAGCCTCAAGTTATCTTTAACTTCTTTGCCTTCAACTGATGACGGGTTTAGGCAAATATTTGACCCATCTACCTATAAACAAATAGAAGGAAAAACAGTTACCTTATCATGTTGGGTAAAAGGTCCATCTGGCTCGACAATTATTGTTGATATTCACGATAATATGACTTCAATTGCTGCGAATGGAGCATGGCAGAAAATAGTTCATACCACTACAATTCCTTCAGGTCTATCACAGTCATGGGTTGGTCTATTTCGCAATCTTCAAACTGTTGCTGATTATTATGCAACTGGGTTTCAGCTGGAGGTGGGTAAAGTTTCAACGCCTTATGAGTTAAAACCATTGTCTTTGGAATTATCTATGTGCCGTTATTATTTTCGTTGTTATGCAACTGCACAAAACATAGCTGATTTAGCATATGCCAAGAGAATATCTCCATCTCAATCTGGCACTGACCCTTATGACTATACTGCTGAAACTTAGAGATTTAGTATCTCAATAAAAGGTCTTTCAGATATTCAAAAAATAATATATTGCTTTATGTAATTCTTATTATAGAACTTACAAACTAATGTTTCTAACTATTTATTTGGATAAATTGAATAATGAAAAAAGCAGTAATCACAGGAATAACAGGTCAAGATGGGGCTTATTTAGCAGAGCTTTTACTGCAAAAGGGTTATAAAGTTTATGGGGCTTTTCGCAGAACAGCATCAACAAACTTTTGGCGTTTAGATGAAGTAGGGGTTAGGGATCACCCAAACCTAAAATTAGTTGAATATGATTTAACTGATCTTGGTTCAAGCATTCGTTTAATCGAAAATGCCCAGCCAGATGAAATTTATAATTTAGCGGCACAAAGTTTTGTTGGTGTTTCATTTGAACAACCACATGCCACTGCACAAATTACGGGGCTTGGCCCATTAAATCTACTTGAGGCAATTCGCATTGTGAATACCAAAATTCGCTTTTACCAAGCCTCAACATCAGAGATGTTTGGACTAGTGCAGCATATTCCTCAGCATGAAGATACTCCTTTTTATCCTCGTAGCCCTTATGGTATAGCAAAATTATATGCCCATTGGATGACAATAAACTATCGTGAATCTTATGATATTTTTGGCACTAGCGGTATATTATTCAACCATGAATCACCTTTACGCGGGTTAGAGTTTGTTACACGTAAAATTACTGATGGCATTGCTAAGATAAAATTGGGTAAGTTAGATGTTTTAGAGCTTGGTAATATGGACGCAAAACGCGACTGGGGTTATGCAAAAGATTATGTTGAGGGAATGTATTTGATGCTTCAAGCTGAAAAGCCAGATACTTATATATTAGCAACCAATCGCACAGAAACAGTTCGTGATTTTGTATCAATGTCATGCAAAGCGGCTAATATAGATATTGAGTGGAAAGGCGCAAAAGAAGACGAAATTGCTATTGATACGGCTACGGGAAAAACAATAGTTAGAGTGAATAAAGAATTTTATCGCCCTGCAGAAGTTGAGTTGTTGATTGGTGACCCTTCAAAGGCAAAAGATGAACTTGGCTGGGAGGCTAAAACCACATTAGAAGAATTATGCGCCATGATGGTTGAAGCTGATATGCAAAGAAATGAAAAAGGTTATTTATTTTAATGTTAATACTTGTCACAGGTCTTTGTGGTTTTACTGGTCGTTATGTTCAATCTGAATTAGAGGCTAATGGGCATAGTGTAATTGGTTTGTCTTGTGATTTAACTGATCAAAAAGCAGTTGCTGATGAAGTTTCACGTGTACAACCCGAAGCTGTTATTCACCTAGCGGGAGTGGCATTCGTTGGGCATAAAGATGCAAATGCTTTTTATGAAGTCAACTTGATAGGAACGTATAATCTGCTTGCAGCCTTAGCACAACATGCACCTAATGTGCGCTCTGTTCTGTTAGTTAGTAGTGCTAATGTTTATGGTAATCGTTCTGAGGGTATTTTGAATGAAAATATTATTCCTGATCCAGCTAATGATTATGCAGTAAGTAAACTTGCTATGGAGAATATGGCTCGTCTATGGCAAGATAAATTGCCTTTATTCATCGTTCGTCCGTTTAATTATTCAGGGATTGGACAAGAGAATAAATTTATAATCCCTAAAATTGTGTCTCATTTTCGTGAACGTAAAGGGGTTATTGAACTGGGCAATCTTGATATTTCTAGAGATTTTAGCGATGTGCGAACTGTTGCTAAGGTCTATCAAAAACTTATTGAAATTTGTCCTGCAGGACAAACCATTAATGTTTGTTCTGGTAATTCTTATTCTTTGCGTGAAGTTATCGCTCTTTGTGCGAAAATCACTAATTATCAAATTGAAGTTAAGGTCAATCCTGACTTTGTTCGCCCAAATGAAGTGCGTGTTTTGATGGGAGATAATAACCTCCTAATGCAACTAATTGATAATTGGCAACTATTTAGTCTGGAAGAAACACTAAACTGGATGCTAACAGATAATAGTATTTAAGATAAATTTAGCTATAGAATTACTCGTAGACAACTTTAAATTACGGGTGAATTTACGGTGGCAGATACCGTAATTCAGTTGTTATTTTACCAAAACCCAAAGCAATCATCACTAATGTCGCCATCAAGTCTGTTTTCCCAAATAGATTGGTCACGAACATAGGTTTCTAGAGCGATAGATATATTATTCATAAATCCTGCCGCTTGAGAAAATACAACAAACTTCATATAGCTGACTTTAGATTCAGGTGTTTAGTATAGAATAGGTTGGCATATTAGTTTATTCATCGATCTAAAATTTCATCGAAGCAACAGTAAAGGTCACTAACGCAACCGTGGACAACAAGGTTATCGTGGATGAAACCGAGGGCTTCATCGTCAGATTTTATCTGGTTGAGGCGACCATCGCGATATTCATAAACAAATGGAAAGGTTTCGCGGATATCAGATAACATATCCCGAGGATTTATATTCCTGAAAGAAATCATAGTAAAAGAATTAAATTCAACAAAACATGCAAGCTTAAATCTTTCTATTGTCTTTGTGCACCCCTTTAAAACATCGGGTTCGAAACCCTCTACATCAATCTTTATTAAGTCAACACGATTTATCGTGTGCTCATTAACAAAATCATCAATCGTGATCACCGGAACATGAATATTTGCTTCATGTCCCAGGGTTTGGTCGGCTGACAAATGGCTTGCTGAAGCAGAATGCGGGTTATCGAAGAAACCAATATGTCCGTTTTTAGCACCTACCGCAACATTCTCTGGAAACACTTTAAAATCTGGATTATTAGCAATGTTCTTAGTTAACCACTTAAAAGCCTTCGGGCTTGGTTCGAATGCATAGACTGAGGCATTATGACTTGCAGCCATCAAACTTGTTACGCCTATATTTCCGCCAATATCAAAAACAATTGCATCTTCTGGAAGATACCCAAGTATTTTTGAATAGAAGGGATCGAGACCGACATTCAAAAAATAAGGATCTCGTTCGTCACCAACAATTTTAAAAACTGATTCTTTATAAAATAATTCTCTCATAGCATCCCTAATTCAAAAACCTTTATTCTACTATGCTGGCAAGTGAAACACAAGCAGATCTTTTAGTATGCACTGTGTTCCTGTCAGTAGCACGTTGATTGTCCGATTTTAAATTACGGTAACAGTTACCGTAGTTCTGTCGCTATAATTCAGTTATTATTTTACCAAAAACCCAAAGCAATTATCTCAACTTTGTGCAAAATGCTTGAGGAATGATATAAATATTTACCCTAATTGTGCTATTTAAGCAAAAGTGAACATATCTGCATCAAAACCAGCTAATGTTGTGTTGGTGAAAATTATGTCTACACCTTGATCTGAGAAGGTTACATCATCACCAGTTTGGCTGAAATTGCTTAGTGCAGTTGCAGCGTTAGCATAGCTGAAATTTTCGAATAATAATGTGTCCCAATCTTGCAAACCAAACACAGTGTCTGTGCCATCTTCATCAGCATCAAACACAAATATATCACCACCACGACCACCAAGTAAATTATCATCACCTATGCCGCCATCAAGACGATTTTCCCAAATTGATAAATTACGAATATAGGTCTCAAGATCGGCTGTTGTATTATTTATAAACTCTAATGATTCAGAAAAACCATTAACTACACTCTCACGTGTTGCACCGCCGTTAAGTGCATTAACCCAACTTGCTAAACCACCAGAATCTGGTGCTCGATCTAGCACGTTGTTATAAAGCAAAGTAACAAACGCAGAATTATCTAGCGAGCCGTAAACATCTTGAAATTCAGTTGAGCCAATAAAACCAGTGGTGATTGCTGCAAGTGAATTGCCGCTTTCAAGTGAGTTAACCCAACTTGCAAATCCGCCCTCATCTGGTGCACGATCTAGTGTTGCTTGATAAAGGCGATAGACTTGCCCAAGCATATCATCATATAAAATCTTTTGCCCATAAGCTGCTGCTGCAAAATCAGTATTATTTATAAACTCTAATGATTCAGAAAAACCATTGACCACACTCTCACGAGTTGCGCCGCCATTAAGCTGAGCAACCCAACTTGCTAGGCCACCAGAATCTGGTGCACGATCTAGCACGTTGTTATAAAGCAAAGAAACAAATGCAGAATTATCTAGTGAGCCGTAAGCTGCTTGAAATTCTGAGGAAGCAATAAAACCAGTAGTGATTGCAGCAAGTGAATTGCCGCTTTCAAGTGAGTTAACCCAACCTGCAAATCCTCCCTCATCTGGTGCACGATCTAGCGTTGCTTGATAAAGACGATAGACTTGTCCTTGAAGTGAAGTTAAATCAACATAATCTCCACCATCAAGTGCGTCGTTG
>JAMONS010000109.1 GCA_027065555.1 Hyphomicrobiales bacterium
TTACGAAGCCGCCAAAGGCAATAAAGAACCACCCTAAATCAATCGCCCAGTCTTTAATGAATGGGAAAAACACCGAATTCGCAACTTCTGGTTCGCTAAGTTGCGCTAAAAAGAACACCGCAATGCCAGCAATTACCGCCTCAAGTGCCAAACGGTGCGCCCCACCAAAGCCAGAATGACTGGCTCGTTTTACTTTAAGGTAATCATCATAAAAACCAATAGCACCAAAACTCACAATGACTAGCAATACTATCCAAACATAAAGATTGGTAAGATTTGCCCAAAGTAAAGTTGAAACAACAACGCCTGCAAGAATCATAAGCCCACCCATAGTTGGCGTACCCTTTTTCTTGATAATGTGCCCTATTGGCCCGTCTTTACGTATGGGCTGCCCTCGTCTTTGCTTTACTTTTAGCAATCTAATCATGCCCGGACCAAATAAAAACACAAAGAATAAAGAAGTCATTACAGCGCCAGCAGTGCGAAAGGTCAAAAACTTAAAAATATTCAATGCACCGATAACATTGCTGAATTGTTCAAGAAAATATAACATCTAAATCTAACCTTTATTTTTTAACTACTTAAAATGCTGTTGAATTTTTTTCACTAACCCAGCAAGCATTACTCCTTTAGAACCTTTGACCATAATCACATCACCCAAATCAAGACAATTTAATATGTTTTCTTCTAATTCATTTATGTTATTAGCATGTTCAATTGCTTTTTTAGGCGCTATTGATTTTACTAAACAGTGCATTAATTGCCCAACCAAGAAAATCTTATCCGCATTTGACTGAGTAATATATTGCAATAAATCTTTGTGAAGTTTTTCTGATTGTTCGCCCAATTCCAACATATCACCAAGCACAAGAATTTTATTGCCCTTTGGTGCAGATAAAAGAGCAAAACTCTCTAATGCCATCTGCATTGAAAGCGGATTAGCATTGAAGCTATCATCTATTAAAATTAGCGGCTTCTCTTTATCACCAAGCAAATATTTAGCGCCTCGTCCTTTTGTATCAACCTGTGAGGAAATGGCGTTAATTGATTGATTAATATCTAATTTCAATTCATTAACAACGATTAGTGTAGCGGTTGCATTTGCAGCTTTATGAGCGCCAAAGGAAGTGGTATTTATAATAATATCTTGCTTAGTTTCATTAAATTGCACTTTAGCCAACATGCCATCGCCACTTTGCTCAATATTGAGTATTTGCACATCGGAGTTTTCATTAAAGCCATAAGTAATTATTCGTGAAATATTGGCCTGCTTGGCACTTTGAAGCAAAATATCTCTTTGCTCATTATCAATATTGATTATTGCAGTGCCCTGCCTATTTAGACCGGCAAATATTTCAGCTTTTGCCAAAGCGATATTTTCTAGTGAGCCTAATTGCTCAAGATGAGCAGAAGCAATATTAGTGATAATAGTTATATCTGGTTTTACCATTTTGCTTAAAGGAGTAATTTCTCCAGAATGATTCATACCTATTTCAAAAACCCCAAACTCAGTATCCTTTGCCATTCGAGCCAGCATTAGCGGCACGCCCCAATGATTATTAAAACTCCTAATTGAGGCGTGGGTTTTGCCAAAATCTTCTAGTATATTGCGCAATAATTCTTTAGTTGAGGTTTTGCCAGCGCTACCAGTTACTGCAATGATTTTTGCTTTTGTGCGTTTGCGAGCAAAACGGGCAATGTCTTCAAGTCCCTTTAAGGCATCTGGCACAATGATAAGTGGTAAGTCTTGGATTAGCGGCAAGTCAGATAAGGTTTTTGCAAATTGCTTTGAAACTAGTGCTGCACTTGCACCATTATTTATGGCATTTTTTACAAAATCGTGCCCATCAAAGCGCTCGCCTTTTATGGCAACGTAAAGCGCACCCTTTTCTATCTCACGACTATCAATAGAGATTGAAGAAATGCTTTTAGCGGCAATGTTTTGTGCTACCCCCCCAGTCGCTCTTATAATTTCATCAATTTGATAAAGGGCACTCATATTAGCTAGCTATGGCGCTTTTCACCACATCATGGTCAGAAAACGGCACTTTTTCTTCACCAATAATTTGATAATCTTCATGCCCCTTGCCAGCAATTAACAGCACATCACCTTGTTTTAAGTCAGTGATTGTTTGCTCTATGGCCTGTTTTCTCCCAGCAATTTCAGTAGCACCCTTAACCGCTTTTAATATGTCTTTGCGAATTTCACCAGCATCTTCTGTACGAGGATTGTCGTCCGTTATTATCACCTTATCAGCCAAACGCTCAGCAATTTCACCCATTAAAGCACGCTTACCTTGATCCCTATCACCACCACAACCAAACAGTACAACAAGATTTTTTGTAGTGAATGGACGCAAGCCTATTAGAGCCGCTTCAAGCGCTCCGGGTTTATGCGCATAATCAACAAATATCGCCGCACCATTATGTGTTGCAACATGTTCAAGCCGCCCTTTTGCACCCTTAAGATGATTTAGCGCCTCAAGTGCCTTGTCAGGGTCAGCACCAGATTGCGTTGCTATTGAAATCGCCATAACTGCATTATCTACCTGAAAGCGGCCAACTAATGGCAATAAGAAATTTGCAGGCTCGCCAACCATGCGCCCAGTTACACGTTGGCAAAAGCCTTCGCTCTTAACGTCTGAAATTTCAAAAAATGCCCCCTCTGTGCCAACAGTTAGCAAAGTTGCACCACGATCAAGGGCTGCAAACATAAAGGGCATATGTTCGGGATCATCACAATTTACAACGGCATATCCGCCATCAGCTAATAGATCACGAAATAATCTAAGCTTTGCTTCACGATATTCATCTTCATTTTCATGATAATCTAAATGATCTCGGCTTAAATTAGTAAAGCCAACTACATTAAATTTAGCACCATCTAAGCGCCTTTGGTCAAGCCCATGCGAGCTCGCCTCAAGTGCAACATGATCAATTCCGCCAGCTTTTAATGCGGCTAGGCTTTTATGTAGAGATAAAGCATCTGGAGTTGTTAAAGCGCCAGAAATATTTTTATCATCGGCACAAATACCAAGCGTGCCAATGCTCGCTCCTTTAATGTCACAAGCATTCCAAATTTGTTGAATGAAAGAAACTACGCTTGTCTTACCGCTTGTTCCAGTAATTGCCACAAGATTTTGCGGTTGCGCCCCTGCTGATTTACTAGCGGCTTGTGCATATGCTTTCCTTACATCATCAACCACAATAAGGCTTACATCAGGGCTTGGCACAATCTCCCTATCACTAACAATAACAATAGCACCGTTTTTTATAGCCTCAGAGCAAAAAGCATCGCCATGCATACTAGTACCAGGAAGGGCAAAAAATGCCTCACCCTGTTTTATTTTACGGCTATCAGATTGCACACCAACAACATCAATGACCTCAACTAAACTTGCATCAACAAGCCCCTCTAATAATTTAGGTAATGAAAATGACAAAATATGCTCCTAACTATTAACTCGTTATAATATTCACTAAACATTCTAATTATTCGTCAACGCACGCAACTCTAGCGGAACAAGCTCCGAATCTATGTTCTCATCAAAATTAGGTATTATCCCTAGCATTGGAGCGATACGTTTAACAATACGTCCTGAAACCATGCCCGCATTCCAGCCAGCAGTTGTTCCTCGTTGCTCATTTTCTTTTTGCGGCTCATCAACTATTATAACCATTGCATATTGCGGGTCATCAAGCGGAAAAGCTGCGGCAAAGGAGGCAAAAGTTTTACTACTATCATAGCGCCCATCAACAACCTTATCTGCTGTTCCTGTTTTGCCGCCAAAACGATATCCTTCAGCTATTCCATTGGCTTTACGAGCCGAGCCTTCAAGTGCATTAAGACGCATTAAATAGCGCATTTTGGCACTAGTTTGAGGCGAGATAATTGGGCGATAAAGCTCTGTTGCTTGTTCAACAGTTCGCCTAAAAAGCGTTGGCGGCACAAAATTTCCATCATTAACAATGCCAGCAACAGCGGCTACCATATGCATTGGAGTAATTGACAAGCCATGCCCAAATGACGCTGTTGCCGCCCCAACGTCCGAGAATTCTTCTAAAATTGAAGAAGTGGTAATTTCAGGTAACTCTACGCTTAATTCATCATCAAAGCCAACTTTAGTTAAAAAGGCACGATAATTCTCTTTGCCCATCGCCTGCATCATTCTAATTGTGCCAATATTTGAAGAATATTTATAGATTTCTGGCATAGAAAGAACACGCTTTTTACCCTTATAATCACTAATAGAAAACCGCCCAAAGCGCACAGGATTAGTAGCATCAAACTCATCTGTTATCTTAACCGCTCCACTATCAAGTGCAGCTGCAAAACTTATTGTCTTAAAGATTGAACCAAGCTCAAATTTACCAGCAGTGATACGATTTATTCGTGCGCCCTTTACGCCCTCATAAGGCTCAAGTGCCGTTTCTGGCCTGTTAGGATCAAAATCCGGCAATGAAACTAGCGCCAAGATTTCTCCACTTCTAACATCCATTATTACGCCCGCAGCAGCAATTGCTTGATAACGTATCATTGCATCTGCAAGTTCAGCATATAGAGCATGTTGCACACGAATATCTATCGACATTTCTTTTGGCGCAAGCTCACGCCCACGAGCCAGCCCAATTTGTTGTAATAAAGCCACATCTTGGCCATCAATATAGCGCTCAAATCCAGCGATACCCTGATTATCACGGTTTACCGCACCCATAATATGCGCAACTTCATTTGAACTTGGATAAAAGCGTTTAGACTCGTTACGAAAATCAATTCCGGGAAGCCCTAACCTGAAAATTCGCCTTTGCTGCTTTGTCGTTAGCTCACGCGCAATCCAGACAAAACCCTCGTCCCCCGTTAGACGGTCACGAAGCCATTTTTCATCAAGCTCTGGTAATTCCACCAGAAGCTTTGCAACGGCTTCCTCAATATCAATAATATTGCGTGGCTCGGCATATAAAGAGGGCGCAACAATATCAAGAGCTATTACTGCTCCATTTCTATCGAGAATATTAGGCCTTGAGGCGGTAACTACATCACGAGCAAAACCATAGGCTTTATTATCTTTATCAATATTCCCTAAAAAATAAAGCCGGCCCAAAATCAACATGAATAGTAAAATTATAACTATCATTACTATGCTTATGCGGCCGCTCGTAAGCTTTGAGCGTGATTTTATTGCACCATCAATATTTATAGCTTGTGAATTTTCTAATCGATACGTCATTGTGAATTCGCCTCAATTAATAGTGCAATAGGATCAACTCCTTTTTCAACCGCCTCAAATAATAATGTCAAAGCTTCCTTATCTAACTCACCAACTATACGATCTGGTAAATCAGCGATGGAAATAAATTGATTTTGCTCTGTTAGCCTCAAGCCAAGCGCATCTTTATGACGAATGAGAATTGGTTCAATAAATTTTGGCTGATTTAGATAGGCCCAATCAGCCTTAAGAGATGAAAGGTCATTTTGGTTTTCTTTGATTAATTGCTCTAGGGCAATTTTTTCATTGCCTGTATCAATGCTTTGATATTTTATATAATAAACGCCGACAAGAGCAGCAATAGACATTCCTAAGAGAATAAGATTAAACCATTTAAGCATAATTTTTCCCCTTAGAAAGAGGTACGCCTAGCCCAGCCACACTAGGGGTTCGTGCTTTGCTTGCGCTACGAATGGCAAATCTTAGGGTTGCAGAACGTGATCTTGGATTGCTCTCAATTTCATCTCTATTTGCCTTTATTGGCTTTGCAATTTCTTGCCAAACGGCAGCTGTCTGCTCAATTTGTGGCGAATGGCGAGAACCAGATACACTGCCAGAACCAGAAGCAAAAAAGCGTTTAACAATTCTATCTTCAAGTGAGTGAAAACTAACCACTAATAAAATCGCGCCTTCCTTTAATAAGTTTTCAGCTGCAAATAAGCCTGCAACTAATTCATCAAATTCGCTATTAACGGCAATTCTTAGCGCTTGAAAACTCTTGGTGGCAGGATGAATTTTTCCTGTTTTGCCAACAGTTTTCTCAATCAGATTAGCTAATTCTAATGTTGTTTTTATCGGGTTTTCATTACGAGCCAAAATAATTGCATTAGCAATGCGTTTTGCTCTCTTTTCTTCACCATAAGCAAATAATATGTCGCTTAATTGTTTTTCTGAAAGATTATTAACTAAATCTGCAGCACTAGCACCCTCCCCGCTCATACGCATATCAAGTGGCCCATCTCGCATAAAAGAAAAACCACGCATTCCCTCATCAAGCTGCATTGAGCTAACCCCAATATCAAGCACAATAGCATCAACCTGCTCATTAACAAACTCATCAAGATGTGAAAACTGCCCCAAAACAAAGCAAAATTTCTCACCCCATTCTTTACTTAACTGATTGGCAAACCTAATAGAATTCGGATCCCGATCAATAGCAATAACCCTCGCCCCTGCCTGTAAAAAACCAAGCGAATAACCCCCAGCACCAAATGTACCATCAACAATATCTCTGCCCTTTAATGGCGCAAGAGCGTCTAGCACTTTAGCTAATAATACGGGGTTATGCGGTTGTTTGTTGGACATGAATATCAGTAAAACCAGTAATTAAATGCATTTTTAACATAATGCATCATTTTCTTTTAAGATTTTGTTGATTATTAAAGAAAAATACCAGTTGATCTATAAGCCGGGTTCTGTAGGGCAGAAGTTTCCTTCTGCGTGATAGTTATTCATCTGGGATATTTGTTGCCAAATACCTCATGCGACCAACCCGAATGACTGACCAAAAAACTAAGCCTTTGAGTTGCCTCAAAACGTCATTCCTATTTAGTCTTGCTCCCGGTGGGGTTTGCCATGCCAGATTTGTTACCAAATCTGCGGTGCGCTCTTACCGCACCCTTTCACCCTTACCATATAAATATGGCGGTTTGCTCTCTGTTGCACTTTCCCTAAGGTCGCCCTTGCCGAGCGTTATTCGGCACCGTGTTTCTTTGGAGCCCGGACTTTCCTCCCCTTTACTTTTAAGCAAAGGAGCAACTATCCGATCAACTGGCAATTATTATTTAGGGATTACTATGGTTTCTTGCAAGAAGAAAATGCGCTAACTCTATAAATTTCTGATTTTTTTTAGGCTTTTATAAGCTACATTTATTGCGCTCATTTTAGCATTTGTTAAAGCTAACATTTCTTTTGGGATATTATTTGCCATCATTTTATCTGGGTGATGTTCTTGCAGCAATTTTTTATAGGTTTTTTTCAAATTTTCATCGCTAACATCAGCGCTTAGGCCAAGAACCATATATGGATCAATTTCAGAATTTTCAACAATAAAGATAGAAGATATTTGCTCAAATTTTACTTCACTAAATCCAAATATATCACTGATATTTTTAAGATAAATAAGCTCGTCTTCATGTATCATTCCATCAGCAGAAGCAATTTCAAACAGGCTTTCAAGCACCCTCTCTAAAGTCTTGGGATTATCAGAAAATAGGCGTGCAATTTTTTTTGCATATGATTGATATCCAGCAACATCTTGTTGTGCCAGATCAAAAATCCTATCAATTTGCTTCTCTGATTCTTTTGGAATTTTGACTATTGACTTAAAAGTAGCTATTTCTGAATTAGTAACAATACCATCAGCGGCGGCCATTTTTGCCATTAAAGCAACCAAAGCAAGAGTAAAAGCGGCATCTTTCCCACCGGGTAACCAATTATCTGGATCAAACATGGAGCTAATAGAGCGCACAATTCCGCCGCTATTTAGCGTGGTTAGAAAATCAGTGATTTTATTCCAAACAGACAATAGTGCTCCCCCTTTTATGCAATTTATAAGAAACAGGAAAAATTGAAAGGGGTTAATTGTGTTTTTTACTGATTTATCAAATCAAGCCTTATGCGATTGCCTCTATTAGCTGGCAGGCGCTCTATAAAAGAACCTGAATCTCTGAAGTTTCTTTGGTTTTGAGAATTTTGTTGGTTTATTATATCAAGTCTTTGCTTAACTGGTAAAATCACTGGTCTATTAGGTTCAACTATTGCAACATTTCTCTCTTGCTCTCGCTTTGCCACCAGATCATAAAAATCAACTTTATACAATTTTTGCTTATTATCTATCTCAGTAATTTTTATTGAACTTACAGATTGCTCAGCCTTTGAAATATTTTGAGCAAGGGATATTGTTTGATTTTTTGGGCGCATTGATAGAGGCATTGGAATTGGCGCAATAATATTATTTGCTTTAGCAATATTATCTGATTGGGATAATGATGTTACTGCTTGCAATGGTTCGCTTATTTGCAATTCAGAACTCTTTACTTTAAGAGCATCTGGTTTAGGAATGTCTGTAACATCATCTGCCTTTTGCATCATCGTTAAATCTAAATTTTTAATTTGCAAAGAAACTATCTGAGCAATTTTAGATATAGCTCCAATATTGCTTGGCAATATTTGTTGTTTTTTTCTTTGGCTAGCAATAACATTATTATATGGCGTATTTATCGCCATTTCTATGTCACCAACAATCCTGACCCCCTGCCCCGTAAGCGCTATTGTTTGATCTCCAACAACTCTAAACTCTATAGGAATAGGAGTGCCATTTGACTTTACCTTAGCTAGCGAATTTTGTTTTAATATAGTATTATTAGGCAAATTAGGGCCCAAAGAACTATGGTTCAAGACAGGGGTATTTATAGCAGATATTTGTGACTCATTTTTTATTGAATTAGAAGAGCCTATACCACTATTTGGTAAAGCGATTAATAGCGCCAGTACACCCAAACTTAAAAGGCCTAATGTGCGTGAATGAAGTGACTTAGCGTCCATAAGAATATTCCTTTCAGCCCCCAAGCTTTAGCAATATTCAATAATATAATGGCTGCAATATGAACCTGATATTAACGGCTTTTACGCCCCAAAAATCGTGCTAGTGCTAGAATAAGGCTTGATCGATTCATGGTGTAGAAATGAAAATTAGTAACACCATTATCCTCCAATTCAATCACCTGCTCAGCGGCAACTGCTGCGGCAACTAGCGCATGAGTTTCAACATCATTCTCTAACCCTTCAAAACGCTCAACTAGCCACAAAGGAATTGATGCCCCACAGCTTCTAGCAAAATTTGAAATTTGTGTAAAATTATGAATTGGCTGAATTCCGGGAACTATTGGCACATTTATTTGCGCCTTTTCTACCCGCTCCATAAAACGCCAATAATGATCATTATCAAAAAACATTTGCGTAATGGCACGATTTGCACCTGCATCAATTTTGCGTTTTAGATTATCTATATCTACACCCCAATCCGTGCTTTCAGGGTGCTTTTCAGGATAAGCTGCAACCGAAATATCAAAATCACCTATTTCCCTAATACCCGCCACAAGCTCAGCTGCATTATTATAACCTTTTTCATGCGCAACAAAGGCTTCGCCTATTCCTGCTGATGGATCACCACGCAATGCAACAATTCTGTTAATTCCAGCACGCTGATACCCACGCACCACTTCATCAACTTCATGACGAGAAGCATCAACACAAGTGAGATGGGCGGCAGCTTTTATACCAGTTTGCGTTGTAATTTTTTGCACCATATTAAGAGTGCGCTCACGGGTTGAGCCGCCTGCCCCATAAGTAACGGATACAAAATCTGGTTCAAGCGGCGCTAGCTTTTTCAAAGCCTGCCAAAAACGCTCCTCAGCCTTATCGCTTTTTGGGGGAAAAAACTCAAAACTTAATTCTAAATTTGGAGCTTCACTTTTTGGTCGCCTGCTTATTCTTTGCTTATTTATCATGTTCTAACACCCATATACATACGCTTAATCCATCTTCTTGTTTATTATTTGCTATTTCAACATAATCACTTACAGCCAACCCAGAAGCCTTTGCCCATATTTGCATTTGATTATTTGATATTCCCATTCTTAAATGAGCATGGTCTGATCGTAAAATTTCAAAATCATGTGGGGCGAAATCTACAATTAGGGTTTTCCCCTTGTATGTAATCAGGTTTTTTGCATGATAAATAATTTTCATGGGATCATCAAAATAGTGCAATACCTGATGCAATATCACCATATCAGCCCTATTGTCATACTCATCAAGTTGCTCAATATTTTGTAATCGCACTTGCGCATTTGAGATATTGCTTGAAGCTAATTTTGCTCGTGCAATTGAAATCATTTCATTACTAGAATCAATTCCTATGGCTCGCTGATAATTATTAGCTAGCAACTCAAGCATTCGTCCAGTGCCTGTTCCCAAATCTAGCAATAAATCATATTTATCTTTTGCAATAAGCGAAATAATAGCATTCTCTATCTCTGTTTCACTTATGTGCATTGAGCGTATTATATCCCAATCTTTGGCGATTTTTGCAAAATACCTATCAGCATACACTCTCTTATTAGCCTGCAATTCTTTTAAGCGCTCTTTATCCGCTAATAATTGCTCATCAAAAACATCAAGACGAGAAATTAGTGAATAGACAAATTGCGCTTGTTCTGTGCCGCTATTTAGACCATAATAGACCCAAGCACCTTCTTGATGACCAATGATAAGTTTAGCATCTGCTAAAATTTTTAGATGACGAGAAATTCGGGGCTGGCTTTGATCAAGGATTTTGGTTAGATCTTTTACTGAAAGTTCGCCAAGCGATAAAAGCACCAAAAGCCGCAAGCGTGTTGTTTCACCTGCTGCTTTTAACTCACTAACAAATTTCTTAAGCTTTGCCAAATCAAATCCCAATCATATAAGGATATCCTTATATGATTGATTTTGCTTTAGGTCTAGTAGTAATATTCAAACTACTTCTTTTATGTGAGAATTTCTAGATTTATCTTGCCATAATTTCAAAATGCGAATTGCATCGTCCTGCCCAAGATTATCAAACCTAGCGCAAACATCTGTAATCTCGTTTGCTTTAGGAGCATCACGCCATGGCAACAAAGCAATGACCCCTTCAAATAGCTCGCTTGATAGCCCAAAAACCTTGCAAGCAACACTAATTCCTACATAGTCTTGAGACGCCAGCCACTTAACAAATGTTTGAGTTGAGACATTCATCATTATTGTCATTGCGGCGGCTACATGATGTCCATAACCAAAACGCACAAACCGTGACAGAGCAACAGTATTTAGTTGACGGCGATCATTTAGCGCTTTTACCTGATTATAAGCAATTTTCCATTCAGAAGCACTAAAACCAGCTTTTGACCTCATGCGATTATAGACAACATCACTAACACTATCAGCTTTTGAGCCATTAGGGGATTCGGCTAAAGACAATTCAGATAAAACTTTAGCACCAGCGCTACTAATTTCTTCTTTTAATAAATCCCAATTTATATTTTTGCGATTACGCAACCGCCTCGCCAAATCTTTGTTGTCAGAGGCTAAATGAATAGTTTTTTCCAAAGCGTGAGTGCCAATAATAGCGCTCTCATTTTCTAATAATTTAACAAGCGATTCTTGTCCGCCATTATCAGCAATTGCATCACCAATTCTTGAACATACATTCTCACGACCAGCAATTATAATTCTATGCTCTTCTGTTTTCCCTTCAACAATCTCAATCAGATCATCATCACTAAGAACATTTGAAAACTCGAGCAAAGGCCGTGCAACCTTAATATCATCATGCGCTAGGTGCATAACCACGCTTCCGGGAGCTCTTTCAAGTGGCGCTAATAATTTTGCCACATGCTCACGAGCTTCAATTTCAACAAGCTCAACTAATTTACAAAGCACTTCATCATATTGAGAGACTTGATCATCATTACAATAATTATAAACATTGGCAAATAATTGCCCCATACTTCTAAAAAGCTGGTCTTGCTCACCAGCATCAGCACTTTCTTTCAAGGCTTTTAGGCCAGAAAAAACTTGCGATTTATCACTAGAAATTGACATTATTTACTCCAAACTCATGTCATTATTTCCTAAACTATGACATGAGTTTGTCGCTACTATCTAAAGGTAAAACAAAAAATTTGAATAAAACCTTATCTATTTTCCTAATGAGTTATAATTTTTAGATGAAAAAGCATTAATTGTACTAATCACTCAAGCTGTCCTATCAGCAATCTTTATAGCGTGAATTAAAGCATATTTTTGACATTTCCTGCGCTTGTGCAATTTCTGCTTCACTCATGTTTTTTACAACAATTTTTAAGTTCCCATTCGCTCTTTCATATCCATTATAAGCCGATATATTCCACCACATATAAGCGTTTAGATTATTAACAGGGCTGGCTTCACCTTTGGCATACATCAAGCCCAGTTCAAATTGCGCCTGTGAAATGCCACGTCGTGACGCAGCACTATACCATTTAAACGCCTCGTTAAGATCAACCTGAACGCCTAGCCCCTGAGAATAAGCCGTTGCCAATATTATTTGTGCATTAGCATTCCCTTGTTCAGCCGCTTTTAAATACCAACTCATCGCCAAATCAATATCTTTTGCAACACCTCGCCCTTGCGCATACATGCCAGCCAAACCAACCTGCCCGTTGGGGTGTCCTTGTTCTGCTGCTAAGCTAAATAGCCGAGCTGCCTCTTCATCATTAACTTTAGTTCCTCGCCCATCTCTAAATAATACAGCAGCATTAGTTTGTGCCTTTGCATCTCCTTGATCTGCTGCCAATAGCAACCATTTTAGGCCTTCACTAGCATTTGCCTCAACACCTTGACCTATTACATAAGCGATGCCAAGATTAACCTGACCCAACACGCTACCATTCTCAGCTGACAATTGATAAAGCCGCAATGCCTCTATAACATCTTTCTCAACGCCTGATCCATTTGCGTATAAAGTCCCCAAATTACTTTGTGCAGCAGCATGGCCATTTCCTGAAGCAACACTATAAAATACTATTGCCTTTTTATAATTTTGTGGCACCCCAATACCTTTTTCTAACATCACCCCAATATTATATTGAGCCTGAGCATCACCTTTTTCTGCCAAAGGCTGCCAAATTTCTATCGCCTTAGTATAATCACCAACATTATAAGCAGCAAGACCATCATCATATGTCTGCGCAAATGCAGCGCCAAACCCAAAAGCCATAGTCACCAAAAAGGCCACAATAAATCTAAACATCAAATACCTCCCAAAATATAATTATATTCTAGCTAAGCAAATTGGTTGAGAAGAGACAAGACAGCGCCAGAGTAAATATTAAAAACTTCGTGAAATGGTATTTTTCTTCGTGAAATTGTAAAAAAATCAAATATCATAGAAACATTCTTGAAATTTTTCTTAGCTCACAACATTTTCATATTTTTTATTTATCGGCAAAACACACCCATCAGACAGTTCTAGTGATCTTGAACGCCCAGTCTTTTTAACAGTTTTAATTGCTTTAAGACTAGCCCAATGCGAGCGATGAATTTGCACTACGGGATAATTCTTAAGCAAGTCCATCGCCTCTGAAAACTTCATGTGAACCATTTCCTTGCCCTCGCGCGTCACCACGTCAATATAATGGTCGTGCATGGAGAGGGAGATTAAATCCTTGCCTATTTCTTTTGGTAATTTAGCCAAAAACTGTAAAATATTCTGGTCGGTTTCAATATAAGTTTTTACAGCTTCTTTTTGAGGGTTCTCTTTTTTTGTAAAGCATTTCAAAAAATGAGAGAAAAAATATACTTTGCCATTTGTTTATAATATTGGAGAAGAATATTGAAATTTTCATCTATACGTAAAACTACTCTAGCTTTATTAAGTTCAACAGCTATCACAGTTTTAACTTTTGCCATTGCCCCCTCAACCGCCCTAGCGCAACAGGTTTGGGATGGTGACACGAGTGATGATTTTTCATTGAATACAAACTGGGCTGGTGATGTTCTACCTGGTGTGGGAGATACAGCCCAAATAAATGATGGAGCCAGTGCGCCAATTGTTAGTGCAGATCAAACAATCAATATTCTGGATCTGGATTTAGGCACGCTCACAATCAATGGAGCAACAACACTAACTGCGACCACATCTACAGATATAAGCGGTGGAACGCTGAGCGGAGCGGGAACGCTCGCAACTGGTACATATAGCCAGTCTGCTGGGACGGTGAACATATCAACGATTGACGCTTCAACTGCATTTAATTTCCCTGCCACTGGTATATTGTCGCTAGGTAGTGTTTTAACTGGAGCAGGTGTCCTGACAAAAACTGCTGCGGGGATTCTGATCCTTTCTGGCGACAACAGTTTCTCTGGTGGCTTGTCGAATAACGCCATAGGCAGCACGGTGATTCTTCAACATAACAACGCCGCTGGCATTGGCACAATTACAGCTGGCAATGGTACAATGCGGCAGGTGGAGGTGGTGCTGGCAATACTATCACCACTACAGGTTCAACTATTGATTATGCAAATGGAGTAAATAGCGCCACCCTAATCAATATCAATTCTGACACTACCAAATTACAGGTTCTAAATAGTGGGTGGTCGGCTACGCAATCTGGTGTTATTTCTGAAACCTTAGGCCCAAACCCTCGTCCGTTAAAAAAAATTGGTGCAGGCGAGTTAATTCTATCAGCAAAAAATACTTACACAGGCCTAACCACAATAAGTGCAGGCACATTATCGCTTAATAATGGTGCCGCAATTCATGATAGCGGCTCTGTTTTAGTTGGTGCTGCTGGCACGCTTAATCTTATGGCAAGCGAAACTATTGCTGCAATGAATAATGCTGGTGCTATCAATCTTCAAAATGGCACTATAGGAAATAACCTCACTATAGATGGCGACTATATTGGCGTTGGTGTTATCAATGTTGATGTTGATTTCTCAACTAATGCTTCTGATCAGCTAATTGTTGGCAGCAATGTAACTGGTGGCACGACAACGATTGCGGTTAGCGATATTTCAGCAGGTGCGGCAACTGGAAATAATGTTTTAGTGGTTGATGTTGCTGGAACTTCTAATGTTGGTGATTTCACGCTTGCTGGTGGCAATATTACTTCTGGTGCTTTCACTTATGCACTTGATCAAATCGGCTTAGATTGGTTCTTAACCCAAGCCCTAAGTCCTCTTACTGCAACTTTTGAGATTTATCCGCAAACTCTAAGCGCATTAAACACATTCTCAAGCCTTTGTTCACGCACTAGCTCTCGTTTTTATAAAAATAACAGCGACAAGAATAATGGCGGGGATGTCGGGGTCGGGAGCATAGCGACCAACGGCGATGTTTGGGGTATAATCGAAGCAAGTCACGCTAAGGTAACGCCAACAAGTTCAACAACAGCGGCTAATTACGAAACTTCTATATGGAAAATAAAAGCTGGTGTTGTTAGCGAAAATGCAAATGGCAAACTCCTACTCGGCTTTAATGGCTATTATGGCACAGTTTCCTCAAGCATATTCTCACCCACTGACAATGGCTCAATCTTTACGCAAGGATTTGGAGTTGGTTTAACAGCAACATATTTTAGCACAAACGGTTTTTATGTTGATGGGCAATTACAAGATGGCTGGAATTATAGCGATTTGAACAGTGCGGCAAGTGGCGCATTAGTTTCAGATAATCTTGGCACTTCTTATGCCGCAAGCCTTGAAGCAGGTCAGCAAATTGATATGGGTGAAGGCTTAAGCGTGACACCAAACGCAGTTAACCTATTCCACCACAGCATTTAATAACTTTACTGGCTCAGGCGGCGAAGTCGTTGCGCTGGATTATGCGGATTCTCTTGTTGATCGCTTTGGCGTTATAGTTGAAAATAATCAATCATGGACAAGTGACGATGGCGCAAATGCTAGCTCAAATATCTATGGCTTAGCCAATGTCTATTATAATTTCTCTGGTCGCAGTCAGGTTGATATTTCTGGTACAAAGCTAGCCGCTCAGCCAAATCGCCTCTCTGGCGAAATTGGCATTGGCGGCTCGTATAATTTCAGCGATAATAAATATTCACTATCAGGTGAATTGTCCGTTGCTTCTAGCTTAGAAAATATCGGCAATTCATATCAGCTAAAGGGCAATTTAGAATTTAAGGCTAAGTTTTAGTGGTAAAGTACAGAAAACCCAGAACAAAGCTAATCAATCTAAAACTATTCAAATAAAGAAGTTAAACTTGAAATAATCGCCTCTGGTTTTTGATAAAAAACTAATTGCCCTGCGTTATCATGTTCAATTAGCTCAACATTTTCATAAAGATTGGCAAATTCTCTTACAGTCTTGATTTTTATTGTTTGGTCAAGAGTTCCGTGCGCTAGAATAACCCTCTGATGAACATGTTCCATATAATTAGACCAATCACGAGTAACATGGTGCGAGTCAACTTCAAATGCCCGATGCCCTTGCGCAATAACAAATTGATAACCAGCATGAATTGCGGTGCTAATATCAATATTTTGGGCTACTTCTCGATCTTTGCTACCTTTTGCATAAAGTGCATTCATAAATTCGACTTCTAAACCGCAATCAATCTGAGAAATTCCAGCTCTAAGAATTGTCGGCAGTAGATTTGGAGCAAACCGCGCCGTCCATGCTACTACTCGCTGGCGAGGCGACATTGATAAAATTTCACGAAATGATTTAATTGGAGTAACGCCCGAGATATTTAGAATCGCTGAAATTCTTTCTTGCAAAATAGAAGCCGCAGCAAATGCATATAGCGAACCTGCCATATGACCAATAATTGGTGCAGAATCTATTTCTAAATGATCCATAATATGGTGTAAATCAGCCGCAAACTCTTCAGGTGCAGTTTTGATTTCATAAGCTGGGGGACTATCAGAGAAACTGGGCCTTACAGGTGCAATCAGTTTAATATTATTTTTAACAAGCAACTTGCCTGAAAATTTACAAGAATCATAACCATCTATCATTCCATGAATAAACAAAACTGGACGTCCATCAGGAGCACCACCCAGATAAACAGGCATATCTCTTCCATCCTTTAGAGGAATCATTATTCGCTCTGAAGTTTCCCGTAAGTTTAATATTTTTGCTAATTTGAACTTCTGCCTGCGCCCAAAAGCAGTTAAAGTAACTATTATGCGCACAAGATCGGCTTGTGAATTCGTGCCAGTTTTATGTAATATGGATTTAACTTGTGTTCGTATAGTATGAACCGAGCGATTACGCTCGTTGGCAATGTCATTTAATGATTTACCCTCACATAATCCACGCCCGACTTGCAATTCGCTTGCGCTCAACGCAAAGGCATCTGTGAGCAATATTTCTACCCCCTTATCCCAATCCAATCCAATAGCATAAAGGCAAAGCAAAGCTGGCTGACTATGTGCAAAACGCATTGATTTTGCTAGAAATAACTGTGTTTTATTTTTTCCAGTTGGAGTGCTGGGAGAAAGAGTAAGATTAAAAATATGGACTTGTTCAGCAGCGTCTGGGCGCTCAAGTCCGAGCAACATTACATGTAGATTATCATAGTCCTTTTTATCAATTAGTGATGATAACCCTTTAAGTGAAACAATATCACCAAGCAATTGTTTGGCGGGTTTATTTTCGTGGGTTATTTTTTTATTAGCAGCAATAAAAAAGGCTGGTTCTTTTTTTTGTGCTACAAATTGTTCTGGTGTGCCAATGCCTTTTCCCTCGCGCCCTAGCTTTTCAAGTATTTCATAAGCACGCTGGAAATGAGCTTCTAATTCTGGATCATGAATATGCTTAGAAATTGAAATATCCGTTTCATGTAGCATTTCTAACTTGCTGAAGGTTGTAGAGAGATGCCTTTCCCATAGTGCCATGAAACCATCATAACTCTCGGGTTTGAGCACCATTTCATAGATTTCAGCAATAAGTTGAGCCTTGTTTGCGCTTTTGGACATCGTGATTTTTCAAAAATGATAATTTAAGTAGAAATAATTACCAACATACCCCATTTGGGTGATGCGTCAATATTTATATTGCTTATAATGATTCATACTTTGGTAACCTATTAAAAGACGATGGGTATATGGGCAGAAAAAATAACTTAGTTCATGGCGGGCGAATGACAAAATATAAAGGACGTGCGGCTTCTTTTGCCCCTGCCCTTAATATTGCAAATATTGATGTTTCAGCTTTAAGATTTTCATCAATAAGCAAAGCAACAAAAACATTTTTACTTTCAGCTCTTTTAGCAATGATGGGCGCATTCGCTCCAATGTCAGCAAATGCCCAATTATATTGGGACGGCCTAGGCGCAGCAAACGACAGTACAGTAACTGGCGGCGCTGGAACTTGGGACGCTACAACAACTAACTGGACTAATGGTTTAGGCATTACCAATCAGGCTTGGATAGATGGTAGCAATGCTGTTTTTGGTGGCGCAGCAGGTGGTGTAGTTGAATTAGAGGGCGATCAAGATGTTGAGGATATATACTTTAACACCGAAGGGTATAATATTAGTGATGCAGACGGCGATGCAGGTGGTTTAGTATTAGATTCTGGCACATCATACTTTTATGTTAATCAATCAGCAACAATTTCGGCTAACCTAACTGGCCTTGGCCATTTAGCAAAAATAAGAAATGCCAATTTGACCATTTCTGGTGACAATAACGCACTGGGATATGTTTTCGTTGATAGTGGCACTCTAATTCTGACAGGTTCTAATTTCTCTGCAACAGAATTTAACCCTAGATCTAATGGCACACTTGTTGTTGATAGTGCAGGCGGAGACGCTATAAATAATTCTATTGGTGTCCGTCTTGATGGCAATGGTATATTTGAAGTTCAAACAGATGAAGAAATTGGTAAGCTTACTGCATGGGGTGGTGCTGGAAATGTTTTCCTTAATGGTGGAACTCTAACAACTAATTTTGATAGTCTTTCTACTACCGCTTTATACGCAGAAATTTCAGGCACTGGCGGGTTTATCAAGAGTGGCACATCTGGGCTAAATTTAACTGCAGCGAGTACATATACTGGCGCAACCACGATTAATGGCGGAATTTTACAAGCGAGCAACGCTTCTGCGTTAGGGGACAATAGTGCGCTAACCGTTACTGGAGCAGGAACGCTCAATCTTAGTACAGATTTGGCAATTGGTTCGTTAGCTGGCGCAGGAAATGTAACGCTTAACGCAAATAGTCTTAGCACAGGTGGTGATAATGCTGATACTGGTTTTTCTGGTATTATCTCTGGAACAGGTGGTTTGAGCAAAAATGGTTCTGGCACGCAAATTCTTTCTGGCAATAACATTTATACTGGCACAACAACAATCAGCGCTGGCATATTAAATATAACAGGCTCGATAGATTCAACAGCGATAAATATCAATAATGCTGGTCAATTAAATGCAGATGCCAACGCATTTGTTGCAAGTGCTGCTATCAATTTAAACGATACGGCAACTTTTCAAAATAATGGCAACAATGCGATTAATTCATTAACATCTTCTGCTGGCTCCACCATAAATTTCAATGCAGGTGTTTTGAACCTTAGCAGTTCAGTTTGGGACACAATCGATGGCAACATCACTGGCGCTGGCGGTTTGACTAAAACAGGCACTGGCTGGTTAACTTTTGCTGGCACAAACACATATGCTGGACTAACAACTATTAGCGCTGGCACAATATCGCTAGATAGTACCACAGCAATTAGTGACGCAGGTGCAGTGCAGGTCAATGGCGGTGGCAGACTTAATATTGCAGCAAATACAGTCCTTGGGTCTATTGCCGGATCGGGCTTGATTACTCTTCCTGACGGTCTTATTTTAACTATTGGTGACAATAATTCCGATTCCAATTTTAGCGGCAATTTCGATGGTGGCGGTAATGGCGGTCGTCTAATTAAACAAGGCAATGGAATTCTAACTCTTTCAGGCGATAATAGTGGTGATCTTGGGGAAGGAATATTTCTTGAAGGCGGCACCCTATCCCTACAAAACAGCACTGCGGCTGGAAATGGCACAATCACTACATTCGGCTCGGTAATTGATTATGGCGATGGGGTAAATATCGCTAACCTTATAAATATCAATTCAGACACTACAAAATTACAAGTTTTGGTTGGAACAGCAGAGCAATCTGGCATTATTTCTGAAACTGGCGGGCCTCGCCCATTAGAAAAAATTGGCGCAGGTGAATTGATACTATCAGGCGCTAACACTTATACTGGCGCAACAACAATCAGCGCTGGCACATTATCGCTTAATGGCGGATCGGCGATTACTGATATTAGCACTGTAAATGTTGCAAGCGGTGCTACACTTAACTTGCAAGCAAGCGAAACTATTGGCTCTCTTGCTGGTGCAGGTAATGTTACTTTCGCTTCTAACCAAATTCTAACTGCTGGCGCAAATAATATTGATACTGATTATAGCGGCTTAATGAGCAATGCTAATAGTCTTTTTATCAAAGAAGGCGATGGGAATATGACCTTCGCTGGAGATAATAATCTACTTGATAGGCTAGACGTTGAAGGTGGCACGTTAACATTAACCGGGGCTAATTTTACAACAACAAATTCTTTCGTAATTAATGATAATTCCACATTAGTTGCCAATAATGCTGGCGGCAATGCTCTTGCAGATGGTTCTTATATCGACATGGTTACTTCCTCAGCTACTTTTGAAATTCAAACCGATGAGACCATTGCAAGGATTGATGGCTCTGGCAGTGTCTTTTTGAATGGTGGAAATTTGACTGTGGGAGATAATTTTTCAGGTTTTGGCATAAGTGGAGTGGTTTCTGGCTCTGGGGGAATAATCAAACAGGGAACTTCAGAACTAAACCTTAACAGTGCCAACACATATTTAGGTGACACAATCGTTAATGAAGGTACATTACTCATCAGGGAAACAGGCTCAATCGCCTCAACATCTATTGAAGTAAATAATGCGGCTTCTCTTACGGCCAGAGAAGGGACTTTAGCATCTGGTGCAAATGTCAGCCTAAAGGACACCAGTTCTTTTTATGTTGGCGACAATATTATTAATACTATTAACTCTGTTGCTGGAACTACCATTTATTTAGAATATCTTGGCAGGAGCTCAACAATAGCTGGCAATCTAACAACTGGCAATGCAGGAGACCAAGCCATTGCTGGGAATATTACTGGTATTGGTAGTCTTACCAAACAGGGCACAGGAGTTCTTACTCTTTCTGGCGTTAACATTTATACTGGAGCAACAACCATTAGCGCTGGTACATTATCGCTGCGTGGCGGGGCAGCACTAAATGGGGATTTATTTACATCTGCTGGTGGTGTTTTTGATGTAAAGGGCGGCGGAACGGGGGTATTCTCGCTCACAGGCAATGTAATAAATAATGGCATTTTCACCATGCAGGACGCACTGGTTGGTGATAAAATTACCATCGCTGGCGATTATTCAGGCACAGGTGAGTTAAAAATTGATGTCAACAATACTAACGAGGCTGATTATTTTGATGTAACTGGCGCAGTTACTCTTGGCGGAACACTAGATGTTTTCTCTACGGGTGTTGAAGCTGATTATCCCCTTGGAGACAATTTCACCTATACCCTTATCGCCAATGATGGCACTGATGTCGTAAGTGGAACATTTGCCAGTATAGAAAACAATTTTGCTTTTCTTGATCCAACAATTAACACCAGTGGTGGCGATGGTAATGACGTTGTTTTAACAATGGTTCACACAAATCCTGTGCCCGATTTCAAACCGTTTGCCACCAATGCAAACCAAAGCTCTGTTGCCAAAGCGCTTGATAATTTTAATTATGATTCTACAGATGGGCAAATAGTTCGCAATGCAATCATTGGGCTAAATAATGCGCAAGCAGAGGCAGCACTTGTGCAGTTTAGCGGCGCTGATCACGAAGCATCAAGCGGTCTTGGTAATATTATCTCAGGTGCGTTCCGCTCAGTTATGATGGGCAGAAGCGGCACAATGGGCAGCTCTAGCGCCCAATCCTCGCTAGCACTTGGATATGCACAAGCGCCCCAAACAAACAATGAAACCCTTAATGCTATTAATGAGGCTGAACTTGACGGTCAAACATTTTCGCAACCATCCTCTACAATCTGGACAAAGGCCTTTGCCTCATATTCCAGTGTTGATGGGGGAGCTAATTCAGCCAACATTTATGCCTTTAATGCAGGCGTTGTATTTGGCGGAGAAATCACTGATCCAAATTTAGGATTATTTGGTATAAGCGCTGGTTATAGTGGCTCACAATTTAGCACAATAACCGCAGGTGCTACATCAAAAGCGGATAATTTCCACGTTGGCCTTTATGGCATGTGGGGATCTGCGGCAACAGCAGAAGCTGGCTGGGGTTTTTCTGGTGCGCTTGATTATACTTATAATATGTATGAAACTCGCCGCCCAATAAATGTAGGCGGGCTTGATTTAACTGCGGCGGCTGATTATGGTGGCTATTCTATAGGCGGTGAATTCAAAGCACGTTATGGGTTTGAAAGTGAGCTTTTTGGAAGTAATTCTATTATCTCGCCCTTTGCTGGAGTTAATTTCCTCAATAGCAAAAATAATGCCTATAGCGAAACTGGGGCTGGGGCTTTAAATATTTCAGCAGCAGAAGTTGATACCAACCGCATTGCGTCTTTACTTGGCTTTGAAATTTCAAGTCAGGCAATAATGGGTGAGACACCAGTAAACAGCAGGATTTCAGTTGGTTGGCAACATGAATTTGGTGATGTAAACCAGATAAACTCCTATAGTCTGCAAGGCTCGCCAACCCAGTTCATGGCTTCCTCTCCGCAAGAAGCGCGTGACAAATTAGTGCTTAATGCAGGCCTTGATTTTGCTACCAGTAGCAATGCTATGCTCACCCTTTCAGCAAATGGAGAAGCATCTAGCACAAGCCTAGCTTATGGAGGCAGCATAGCTTATAAATTGCGCTTCTAAGGCAATCGTGGCTTTAAGGTTAAATTTTAATATTGACTGAGGGCTCAAAAGAACAGCCCCCGCCTTTTGGTGGGGGTTGTTTTATTTTTGTTTAGAAAAAAGATGCTGAAGTAAAAGCAAAGCTATTTCATCCTTGCTCGCACACCAGCGCCATAATCTTTATGAATTTGGTCAAATAGCTTACATTGACGTTCGATAATTTCTGACTTCACACCGCTCATTGCAGCGGCAATATTATCAAACAGGCGTGATTTTTGCCCTTCATCAAATAATTCAAACAACGCACGTGGCTGCGAAAAGTCATCATTTCTTACACGATGATCATATCTTGCACCATTGCCATGAATTCTTAATTCAGGCTCAAGTGCTGACTTTTCCTCGACTGGGCCATTGACAGAATTAGGCTCATAATAGGCATCAACATTGCCGCTCATCTGACCTGTGAAATTCATCGATCCATCTTTATGATAATGATGAACAGGGCATTTTGGCGCATTTACTGGCAACGCCTCATAATGAGTTCCAAGACGATAACGATGTGCATCAGCATAAGAGAATATACGCGCTTGCAACATTTTATCAGGAGAAAAACTAATTCCTGGGACAACATTTGAAGGTGAAAATGCTGCTTGCTCAATTTCAGCAAAATAGTTCTCAGGATTACGATTTAATTGCATTTCTCCAACTTCAATCATCGGGTAGTCAGCATGTGGCCAGATCTTTGTTAAATCAAAGGGGTTGAAATCTGCGCACTCAGCTTGAGCTTCACTCATCACCTGAATTTGAAATGACCAACGTGGGAATTCTTCACTCTCAATAGTACCAAATAATGCTTCTTGATAGGTTTCACGACTTTGCCCGATTACACCTTCAGATTGTGAATTGGTATAATGTTTGTGCCCCTGAAGAGTTTTGAAATGAAACTTGACCCAATATCTCTCGCCCTTGTCATTCCAAAGCGAATAAGTGTGCGAGCCATAACCGTTCATATGCATTGGTGAAACTGGTAACCCCCTGTCTGACATCAAAATTGTCACCTGATGTAAGCTTTCAGGGGAGAGCGACCAAAAATCCCACATGGCAGTTGAAGAACGAAGATTGGTCTTTGGGTGACGTTTTTGGGTATGAATAAAGTCAGGGAATTTCATCGGGTCACGTACAAAAAACACTGGCGTATTATTACCAACTAAATCCCAATTCCCTTCTTGGGTATAAAATTTAAGCGCAAAACCGCGCACATCACGCTCAGCGTCTGCTGCTCCCTGCTCTCCTGCAACTGTTGAGAACCGAGCCAACATTGGGGTTTTTGCACCCTTTTGCAAAGCCTTAGCCTTTGTATATTTAGAAATATCACCTGTAATATTTAGCGTCCCATATGCGCCCCAACCTTTGGCGTGAACAACTCTTTCTGGAATACGTTCACGATTTTGGTGAGCAAGTTTTTCTAATAATTGATAGTCCTGCAATAAAACTGGACCACGCTCACCAGCGCTAAGCGAGTTTTGATTATCTGGAACTGGAGCGCCAGCTGTTGTGGTTAAAATTTTTTTGTCACTCATAATATACTCCTTAAGTTTGTCTGCTCTTACCTTGCTCCATTATTTTTAATAAGTCCAATTGACATTTCTATATTTTTTGATAAGATTTTCTTATCATGCCAATTACACTAAAACAGATGCGTTATGCCATTGCCGTTGAACAAGAGGGGCATTTTGGCCGTGCAGCCGAAGTCTGCCATGTCACCCAGCCAGCCCTATCGCAGCAAATAAGTTTATTGGAGGAGATTTGCAAGGCTTCACTATTCAATCGAGTAGGCAAGCCAGTACGCCCAACGCCTTTTGGTAAAGAATTTATTTCGAAAGCCAAGAATATCCTATTTGAAACAAATAACTTAATAAGTTTTTCTCTATCTCAGCAAGGTAAGCCACATCACCCTGTACGATTTGGACTAATCCCGACAATTGCACCCTATTTATTGCCAGATATTTTTCCGCGCTTACAAGAAAACTTAAGCGACGTTGAGTTTTCGATTAGCGAAGCAAAAACAGATCAATTACTTTTGGATTTAGAAGATGGCTTGCTTGATATTGCACTAATTGCAACTGAATTGCCTAATAACTCACCCCTAAAGTCAACAACAATCATTAGCGATCCACTTGTGCTTGCAACCAAAATGGACAAACACAAGAAAACAAGCCACATAGAACTTTCTGACTATCCTGCGGAACAGATACTATTACTAAATGAAGGGCACTGCCTTCGTGAACAAACTCTTCTAGCATGCCAAATAAAAAGCAGTGACACATTTGCAGCCACCTCATTGCCTACCATTATGGAGCTTGTTGCCAATGGAATGGGGGTAACCCTCTTGCCAGCCATAAGCATAAAAAAAGAAGCCAACGACCCTCGTATTCAACTTTTGCCCATTGATTCCCCAAGAGCAAAAAGAACCCTTAATCTTATTTGGCATAATGCCACGCCGTTTACCCAATTATTTGGCAAGATTGCCGATATTGTTAAGCGTGCTGGCGAAGTACGGCTGTCACAAAATTATACATTTTGACAATTCCATTCTAGCAATATGATTTCAATGAAACGATAGAATCAAAGATCGGGTTTGATTTTAGTTGTTTAATTTTCTTTTTGCTTAGATACATAAAAAGAGTTAGCGCTAAATACCAGCAAGGATAACCAAACTAACATAAAGCTAATCAATCTAAGACTATTCAAATCCTCATCAAAAATAAAAACAGCAGTTAAAAAATGCATTGAAGGGGCAAGATATTGTATCATGCCAATCGTTGTGAGGCGCAAGCGACGAGCAGCAAAGGCGAACATCAAAAGCGCTATTGCCGTGATTGGACCAGTCAATATTAAATAAGCCAATTTCAATGGATCTGCATGAACACCAATGCCAAAACTATAAGTAATATAGGCTAAGTAAACTAGCGCAAAGGGTAGCATTAGCAGAGTTTCTATAAATAATCCGGGAGCTGAACCAACTGAAACCGTTTTTCGTAAATATCCATAAATGCCAAATGTAATTGCCATTGTCATCGCTGTAATCGGAAACGCACTAAGCCCGACAGTTTGAATAATAATCGCAATAATTGCAATGCTAATAGCCAACCATTGCCAGCGATTTTGCTTTTCACCCAAAAATATCATGCCAAGCGCAACACTTACTAATGGGTTAATAAAATAAGCCAAAGATACATCAAGCACTTTATCATTCTCAACCGCCCAAATAAAAACCAACCAGTTAATCGCCAAAAGAATAGCTGAAAGAAAAATTACAAACAAAGCTCGCTTATCCTTTAACGCTTGCGCAACCTCGCCCATTCGCCCTTGCGCTTTAAGGATAATACCAACAAATACCATCGACCAAATAACCCTATGCGCCACAATAGTTGGCGACCCTACCCCATCAAGCAGGCGAAAAAATAGCGGAAAAACACCCCAAACACCATAAGCACCAAAGGCTGCAAATATCCCATTTTTAGATTTTTGATTTTGATTTTTTGAGAAAGAATTTTCCATAATTATTTCATTACACAAAATAAAACAACAAACCAATCAAACTAATTGATTAGCGTATCAACCCTTGTGATTTGAAAATCTAATACCCATATTGATATTTATCAAACATATAATTGTTTGTTTCAAGTACCCTCATTTACAAAACACTTGAAAGAGGAGATATGACATGAAACCTATTATTACATGGATATTAATCACCAATGGTTATCGCTCTCGAATTATTGAGCATAGCGCTATTGGCTCGGGCTTAAAAGAAGTTAGGGGCATGGAATTATCTGATGAAGTGCTATCAATGTCTGAAATTATGACGGACAAACCAGGTCGCTCATTTTCAACCGCTGGCACTTCTCGCTCCGCCATGCAACAACGCACCAATCCTGTTGATAAACGCGAGGCTGATTTTATTCGCTTAGTTGCTGAGAATTTGAACAAGAAATTTAGCAATAAGGGTTTTGATCGCTTAATAATTTTCGCAAGCCCTAGCTCTATGGGTGATTTGCGCAAAGTGCTTAGCGAGGATTTGCAAAATACTATATATGCAGAAATAGACAAAGATCTAACCAAAGTGCCAAATGATCAAATAGCTAAGCACCTTAAGGATGTTATGGTGGTTTAATTATTTTAGAGGCTGTCCCAGATAACGCATAAAATGTGTTATAAGGAGCAGTGTGAGAAAGAGCAGATTAAGTTGGTATAAGCAAGAGCGATTAATAGAACATTTTGTATCAGGCACAACGGCTAGATGTTTAAAGATTTTTATCACTATCGGATCAATCATTCAAAGCTGTTTGCAAACAAGCATAATCATATCAATGGAATTGAGAACCCCGCGTCAAGCACGGGGCAAGCTTCTGGAATCAAGCCAAGCGCCATATGCGTAAATTTAATGGTGTTCCATAGGAGGATTTTGGGCTATATTTGAAGGAATGTGATTGGCGTTTTAACTACCTGATGTTAA
>JAMONS010000110.1 GCA_027065555.1 Hyphomicrobiales bacterium
TAACGGCAGTTGCAAAACGAGCCGAAACCTTAATGACAGATGGTGGCTCAATTCTTACCCTAACTTATTATGGCGCAGAAAAAGTAATGCCAAATTATAATGTGATGGGGGTTGCAAAAGCAGCGCTTGAATGTTCGGTAAAATATCTGGCTGCTGATATGGGGCCAAAAAATATTCGAGTAAATGCAATTTCCGCTGGCCCAATTAAAACTCTTGCTGCCGCTGGAATTGGCGATTTTCGCCTAATGTTACATTGGACAGAGGAGAATGCTCCGCTAAGGCGCAATGTTTCAATAGATGAAGTTGGGCAAAGTGCGCTCTATTTCCTTTCAGATATGGCAAGCGGAGTTACGGGTGAAATCCATCATGTTGATAGTGGATATAATATTTTAGGCATGAAGGTTTTGCAAAAAGATGCTGATTAATAATCTACCTGATATATATTTTATTCGTCATGGCGAAACCTCTTGGAATAAAGAAGGTCGTTATCAAGGTCGCACCGATATTGCGCTCAATGATACTGGCTTAAAACAAGCAAAAAATAATGGCATTTTGTTGCAACAGATTTTGCAAAAAAAGAGACTAAATCCAAGTGATTTTACTTGGGTATGTTCTCCGCTTTCAAGAACCAAAGCAACAATGGAGAATATTCGCTCACAATTCAAAGAAGCTTTGCCAAAAGAAAAAATAGACGAACGTCTAATTGAACTTTCTTTTGGAGTTTGTGAGGGGTTTTTACACGATGAATTGGTTGACGAATTTTCTAAAAGAGGTGAGCGTGGTTCTGATTTTTGGAATTTTCGTGCTAAAGACGCTGAATCTTATCAAGATGCGAGTAAGCGAATAGTTTCATTTATCAATGAAATTGAAAAGCCAACAATTATTGTATCGCATGGCGGAGTTGCTCGAGTTTTTCGTCATCTCATTGAAGATCTAAAACAAACAGAGGCCGTAAACTGGGCAACTCCACAGGACGCAATTTTGCATTTTTCAAATAAAAGAATGCAACTTTTTAATCAAGATTAAGTCCTCTTATTGCTAAATATTATCTTAGAGCTTATTAAAGAGATAAATAATTTAAGGTTTCTTATGTCATTTAATAGTTTTGGTCATTTATTCAGATTTACAACGTGGGGCGAAAGTCACGGGTCAGCTATTGGCGTGGTAATAGACGGTTGCCCACCAAACCTTGAAATCTCGCAAAAAATTATCCAAGCAGAACTTAATAGGCGTAAACCAGGGCAAAACCGTTTTACAACTCAACGCCAAGAGCCAGATGAGGTGAAAATCCTTTCAGGAGTGTTTGAGGATGAAAATACAAATGGTTTACGAACAACCGGCACGCCAATATCCCTATTGATTGAAAACAAAGACCAGCGCTCAAAAGATTATTCTGATATAAAAGATAAATATAGACCGGGGCACGCTGATTATAGCTATCATCAAAAATATGGCATTCGTGATTATCGTGGTGGTGGGCGTAGCTCCGCTCGTGAAACAGCGCCCCGAGTTGCCGCTGGTGCTGTGGCTAGGTTAGTTATTCCAAACGTAAAAATTCGCGCTTCCTTAGTGCAAATGGGGAAACATAAAATTGATTATAATAATTTTGATTGGGAAGAGGTAAATAATAATCCGTTTTTTTGTGCCGATAAACAGGCGGCTAAAAAATGGGAAAATTATCTTGATGAAATACGAAAAAATGGCTCTTCAATAGGAGCAATAATTGAGGTAGTAGCGGAGGGCGTTCCAGCTGGTTGGGGTGCACCAATTTATGGCAAATTAAGCGCTGATTTAGCTTCCGCTATGATGTCCATCAATGCAGTTAAATCAGTTGAAATTGGTGCAGGAATTGATGCGGCATCATTATCGGGTGAAGAAAACGCCGATGAAATGCGAGCAGGAGAAAGCGCTCCTTATTTCACTTCAAATCATTCGGGAGGAATTTTGGGTGGTATATCAAATGGTGATGCTATTGTAGTTCGTTTTGCGGTGAAGCCAACTTCTTCAATTCTTAATGAACGTGATAGCGTAACAACAGATAATGAAAACACAAAAATAATTACCAAAGGTCGCCACGATCCTTGTGTTGGTATTCGTGCTGTGCCAATAGGCGAAGCCATGATGGCAATAGTTTTGGCGGATCATTTTTTGCGGCATCGTGGGCAGGTAGGACGTGATGGAGCGGTTGGGTTTGAGAAATAAAATAGGCTAGCTATTCTCATCTTCAAAATTTGTTACACCTGTTGGCGCACCATCTTTATTAAGCGAAATTTTTTCAATCCGAGCTTCTGCTTTTTTCAATAGGCTTTCGCAATGAGATTTTAGCGCCTCTCCACGTTCATAAATAGAGATTGATTGCTCAAGCGGCGCTTGCCCACTTTCAAGTTTGCCAACAATAGTTTCAAGCTCGCTTAAAGCTTGCTCAAAACTCATACCTTTTATTTCATCAACCATAAAACCCTCTTAAAATCTATTCCGATATGCCACTATTTAGCATATTTACGTGTTTAATAGAACCATCTGCTAAAGCGTTTAGATCATATCCACCCTCAAGCATTGATATTATTCGATTATTACAATATTTATCAGCAATATCCATGAGTTTTCCTGTTATCCAAGCAAAATCTTCTGATTGCCAATTTAATCCTGCAAGAGGATCTCTTTTATCTGCATCAAAACCTGCAGAAATAAGAATTATATCAGGTGAGAAATTTTCTAATGCTGGAAATATGCGACTTTCATAAGCCTCGCGCATTGCCACCCCGTTTGATCCTGCCGCAAGCGGACAATTTACAATATTTCCAACCCCCTCCTCTTCCATTTTGCCAGTACCGGGATATATATCCATTTGATGGCTTGAGGCATAAAACACATTTTTATCTTGCTTAAAAATATCCTCAGTCCCATTTCCGTGATGCACATCAAAATCAATTATTGCCACCCTATCAGCACCATATTTTCGAATAGCTTCACGAGCCACAATGGCGATATTATTAATAAGACAAAACCCCATCGGCTTATCTATTTCTGCATGATGTCCGGGGGGGCGAATTGCGCAAAAAGCATTATCAACTTCACCCAAAATCACCGCATCAAGCGCCACTAAGCCAGCTCCAACCCCAGAAGCAATAGCATCAAAAGAAGCACACGAAATAAATGTGTCGGCATCAATATTGCCAATGCCTTCGGCTGGACGAGCGTCCCGCAGGATTTTTAGATAATTTTTACAATGCACCAATTCAACAATTTCTAAATCTGTTTCAATGGCTTTTTTACGAATTAGATTATTAAAACGAGGTTGAAAAAGCGCTTTTTCAATAGCTAAAAGCCGCTCGGGACGCTCTGGGTGTCCTGATGGCACAAGATGATTTAACCCCTGTGGGTGACTAACTAATAATGTCGGCATATAAAAAGCCTTAATTGACAAACATATCTTTTCTTGACGTGCATTGCTTCACTTGTCAAATAGGTGAAATGAATAAAAATCTTATAATGCCAAAAGATATAATGCAAGCAGCAGATATTTTGCTAAGTGGCAAGGTTTGCGCCTTTGCAACTGAAACGGTTTATGGATTAGGTGCAGACGCAACTAATGATGATGCGGTTTTGGCGATTTATGAAAGCAAAAACCGCCCCCGCTTTAATCCACTAATTATACATTGCGCAGATATTGAAATGGCAAAGGCACTAGTTGAATTTTCACCATTAGCTTTAGAATTGAGCAAATTTTGGCCTGGCCCGCTTAGCTTAGTTTTACCATTAAAGAAAAACGCAAATATTTCTAGCCTAGTAAGCGCAGGTCTAAAAACTTTAGCAGTACGAGTACCAGCGCACCCATTGGCAAGAGAGTTGATAAAAAAAACTGGCAAGCCGCTTGCTGCCCCCTCCGCTAACCCATCGGGAGAGCTTTCACCAACCAGCGCCAAGCAGGTGATTAAGGCGTTTAACGGCAAAGTACCAGTACTTGATGGCGGGGCATGTGAGGCAGGATTAGAATCAACTATTATTGCTATTGATGGTGAAAAAATAATTCAATTAAGAGCTGGAGCTTTGGCACGTGAAGATATTGAAAAAGCGCTTAATAGGGAAGTTTTATTAGCAAAAAAGGGTAGCGCAATCCTATCACCAGGAATGCTAAAAAGCCATTACGCACCAAAAGCAAAATTGCGCTTAAATGTAAATAAGCCAACTGGTGAGGGAACATATTTGGCGTTTGGCAATGCGCCAGAATTTGCAGGAAAGACGCTAAATCTTTCACCAAGTAGCGATATTAAAGAGGCGGCAAAAAACCTATTTGCTTTTTTACATGAACTTGACGAGGGAGACGCAAAATTAATAGAAGTAGCCCCAATTCCTAGCGGGGGATTAGGCGAGGCAATTAATGATAGATTGCTACGTGCTGTTGCGCCTAAGGGATGAGGTTGGTTGGTTATTTTCTCCCTCCCCTGTCATTGTCGTGCTAGCCCATCGGCGTGAGACAAAGAAGCACACGGAATCCAGTTAAGCCAAGCCTTCTGTGTATTAGAGCCTTTTGTGTATTAGAGGCTTTTGTGCAATGAGGTCTTTTGCCCGTTGGACAGCGGACTACTGGATTCCGTATCAAGTACGGAATGACGACGGAGGAGGAGCGGGCTTTTCTTTTGTCACACGCCGACAGGCTGATGAAGATTGTAAAATAGTAAAAAAATATTCAAACAAATTACACTTGACACCAAGACATATATAAAATAATTAAACAAACGTTCATTTAATAATGGAGACAGGTTTGGCACGTTTAGCTGGTTCAGATGGCAAAGTAACTGCTGAGGCGATAGTTATGCATAGTCGTGCGCTTATTGCAAAACATGGCTATGCTGCCGTTTCGATGCGCATGATTGCTGAGGCGGTTGGTGTGCAGGCGGGGGCGCTTTATCAGTATCATGCTACTAAACAGCAGTTGTTGGTTTGTTTGATGCGTACTCATATGCAAGAATTATTAGAGGCGTGGAAAAGCGAGGCGGTTGCTAGCGATAGTCCTATTGATGCGTTGGATCGCTTTGTGCACTTTCATATTCGTTATAATATAATTCGCCCCGATGAAATTTTTATCGCCTATATGGAATTGCGCTCACTTGAGCCAGAGGGGTTCGATCTGATTGAGAAATTGCGCAAGGAATATGAAGGGGTGCTCAAGACAATAATATCAAATGGAATAAAGCTTGGAAAATTTAATTGTCAAGATGCCCATGTTGCGGCTATGGCTATTTTGGCAATGCTTATTGGTGTCAATACTTGGTATCGATCTAGCGGTCGTCTTTTGCAATCTAAAATTGAAGATATGTACGCAAAAATGATCTTACAAAGTGTTGGGTGCACTGAAAACATTAAAAATGTTGAACTGGAGAGATAAATGAAAATATTGGTGCCTATTAGGCGAGTTATAGATTATAAAGTTAAAATCAATGTGAAACCTGATGGCTCGGGCGTTCAGTTGGACAATGTTAAAATGTCAATGAACCCATTTGATGAAAACTCTTTAGAAGAAGCAATAAAATTACGTGAAGCAGGTAAGGCTGATGAAGTGATTGTGGTTTCTATTGGCGGTGCAAAATCGGCTGAAACGCTTCGTGCTGGATTGGCAATGGGGGCTGATAGGGCGATTTTGGTGCAGAGCGAGGAAATATTAGAGCCTTTAGCGGTGGCTAAAACTTTGAAAATAATTGTTGAGGAAGAAAAGCCTGACCTTATTATTCTTGGCAAACAAGCGATTGATGATGATAATAATCAAACGGGGCAAATGCTTGCGGCAATGCTTAATTATGCGCAAGCAACTTTCGCCTATAGACTTGAGCTTAATGGTGATAGCGCCAATGTTACCCGTGAGGTAGATGGTGGCTTGCAAACAATAAATATAAAATTGCCAGCGATTATAACTACGGATTTACGCATAAATAAACCACGCTTTACTAGCTTACCAAACATTATAAAGGCTAAAAAAAAGCCGCTCGAAGTAAAACCTCTTGCAGATTTTGATGTGGATATTAGCCCTCGTCTTAAAATCTTAAAGACTGAAGAGCCGCCAGTTCGCACGGCTGGTATTATTGTGGCTTCGGTATCCGAACTTGTTGAAAAATTAAAAGCTAAATCTTTAGTTTAATAAAAGGAAAAATCATGACAATTCTTGTTTTAGCAGAACATAATAATGTTGAACTATCGATAGAGACAGGCAAAGTACTCGATGCGGCAACTAAAATTGGCGGCGAAATTCATGTGCTTGTTGCAGGGTTTAATGCAATGGAAGTGGCGAAACAGGCCGCAAAATTAGACAATGTTGCAAAAGTTATTTTGGCGCAGGGTCAAGAATTAGAACATCGTTTGGCAGAACCTGTTGCAGCATTGATAATGTCACTAGCAGATAATTATAATGTGTTCATGTCTTGCGCCTCATCAAATGGTAAAAATATCATGCCTCGTGTTGCAGCTTTATTGGATGTGATGCAAATATCTGAAATAATTGAAGTGTTAAGTGCTGATAGTTTTAAGCGCCCCATTTATGCTGGCAATGCAATTTTAAGCGTGCAATCGCTTGATGAAAAGAAAGTCATTACGGTGCGTACCTCTTCGTTTTCTTCTGTTGGCACTAGCAATGATGCGCCTATTGAAGAAATTGCTGAACCTAGTGAAATTGGTCTTTCTAACTTTGTTAGTGCGCAATATTTAGACAGTGCTCGCCCTGATTTAACCGCAGCTAAAATTGTCATATCAGGTGGGCGAGCTTTTGGTTCAGCTGAAAAATTTAATGAATTGCTCAACCCGATTGCTGATAAATTAGGGGCAGCGATTGGCGCATCTCGTGCGGCGGTTGATGCGGGATATGCCAATAATGATTTACAGGTCGGCCAAACTGGTAAAATAGTTGCGCCAGACCTATATATTGCTTGCGGAATTTCAGGCGCTATTCAACATGTTGCAGGTATGAGCAGTTCTAAAATCATTGTTGCAATAAATAAAGACGCAGACGCC
>JAMONS010000111.1 GCA_027065555.1 Hyphomicrobiales bacterium
GTTGCGCTCAAGCTCCTCATTAACAAAAGCCGCTAGCTCTAAATGCCCTAATTGCAGCAATTTAATTGACTGCATTAATTGCGGAGTTAGAGTTAGGCTTTGAGATTGCCTTATTTCTAAACGTGGCCCAAGACCCATTATTTGCTCCAAAAGCTAGCTAAATTGCCAAATGATAAAGCAATTATGTATGATTTGCTTTCATCACACAAGTTTTACTATACAAGTTTTGTGCCAAATAGAATTAATCTATAGAACTAATTTGAAAATTTAATATGAAAAACTATCCCCAAGATAAACTCGGCGGGCTTCAGGATCGTTGGTTATTGTTTCTGGCTTGCCCTGTATCATGACTTTTCCGTCATGAATAAGATATGCACGATCAACCAAGCCAAGAGTTTCACGCACAGAATGATCAGTGATTAAAACACCAATATTGCGTTTTGTTAATTGGCGCACTAGGTCTTGAATTTCTGCAACGGCTATTGGATCAACCCCAGCAAACGGCTCATCAAGCAAGATAAATCTTGGATCTGCGGCTAACGCTCTGGCTATTTCAACACGGCGACGCTCACCACCTGATAAAGATAAGGCACTAGCTTTACGTAAGTGAGCAATAGAAAATTCTTCTAATAATTCATCAAGTTTATTCATTCGTTGTTTTTTATTTTTAATATTATGCTCAAGTACCGCCAAAATATTATCCTGAACACTAAGCCCACGAAAAATAGATGGCTCTTGGGGTAAATATCCAATGCCCAAACGAGCTCGTTGGAATAATGGCAATTTTGTAATTTTATGCCCATCGATTAGCACATCGCCGCCATCAGGCTTTACTAGCCCCATAATCATAGTAAAAACTGTGGTTTTTCCAGCACCATTGGGCCCTAACAGACCAACCGCCTCGCCTTGGCGAACAGCTATTGAAACATTGCGCACCACAGATCTCTTGCCAAAAGATTTTGCTAAAGCGTGGGCTATTAACCAGCCGGCTTGATCAACATTATTTTTTGCTTCGCTTGCCAATATAAATCCTTTATTGCGCTGAAAAAATTGCCGTTACTCTTTCGCCATCTTGGCTTGCAGGAAATCTTGATGTGCCATTTTTTATATCAACAATTAATTCAGCCCCAGTAATTGCACCGCTATCATTAACTACCCGTACATTGCCAAAAAGCTTAAGAATTTCGGTTTTGGGATCATAGACCCCTCTATCTGAAAAAGCTGTTTGCTCAGGTTGCTCAATTTTTACCTGACCAATAACTTCTAATGATTTGATATCGGATGGGCCATTTTCACCATAATAAACAATTACTTTATTAGCCCATACTTTTAGGTCTGGTTGCGCAATAATTACATTACCAGAAAAAATTGCTCTTGATGAGTTTTCCTCTACACTAAAATCATCAGATGTAATTACTATTTGATCCTCAACTGCATTTACTTGGCCAATATAAAGAGAGAACATAGCGGCTAAAAGCATAGATAAAAATATCTTATAAATTTGTTTTGTTCTAGATATTAATTTCATTGCTCTTCCTCAGTAATTGGTATGACTAATCTAACTTTGGTAAAATCCCATATTTCTTTTTGTGCATCATATACTAATGTTTCACTTGTTAAAATAGTACCATCTTCAAATTCTATAATTGCCTTGTCTTTTGTTATAAGGGTTTGTGCTACCCAATCGATTTTAGAATTATAAAGATCGGCAAACATATTATTACTATCGCTAGTTTGTAAAAGGCCTTTTATATCTACGGTTTGAGCAACCATATTAAAAATAGCATTTTTACTTATTGCTCGCATCTGATAATTATCAGGCCTTAGTAAATTCAACTCATTTTCAAAAATGTCAATTTCGTCTGACCCTGCAATGGGTGTAGTTGCAGTTTTTGAATTAATTGAATATTGTGTGCCATTTCCCATAACGCCGCTATATTGTGGGTTATCAATTATCACCTTATCACTTTTTATCCTAATTCCCGACATATCAAAATCAGTACCAAGATTATCAAGAAAGATTTTTATTGATAAAAACCCCAATAATAATAACCCAATTAAAGGAATTATTATGCGTAAAAATTTTATAAAGAAATTACGCCTTTTTAGTGAATTAAAAATCGGAGTTGATAGTTGGGCACTATTCATGTCAATCAACTATGTGCAAAAATATCTGTTTCTGGCCAGCCAGCAAGATCAAGCTTTGCACGAGTTGGCAAAAAGCCAAAGGTTTCTTGTGCCATTTCATAGCGCCCCTCACGCTTGAGCATAATATCAAGATGGCGCTTTAAGTCATGCAAATAAAACACATCGGATGCGGCATAATTTATTTGTGCCTTTGAAAGTTCTGCCTGCCCCCAATCCGAGCTTTGCTGTTGTTTGGACATATCAATATTTAACAATTCTTTTGTTAAGTCTTTTAGGCCGTGCCTATCCGTATAGGTTCTAGCTAATTTAGAGGCAATTTTTGTACAATAAATAGGGCCTTGAAAATTACCAAAATGGTTTTGCAAAACCGCAACATCAAAGCGAGCAAAATGAAATATTTTTGTAACATCTTTATCGCTAAGCAATTTTTGTAAATTAGGGCTAGATGTTTGCCCTTTAGCAATTTGCACAATATCCGCACTGCCATCACCAGGTGAAAGCTGCACAACGCAAAGCCTATCACGAGAGTTAATTAGCCCCATAGCTTCAGTGTCTATTGCTACTTCATTGCCATAGGCTGATAGGTCTGGCAAATCGCCCTTATGCACTCTAATTGTCATTTAATTTCCTCTTTTAGATTTCTATGGTTTGATGGCATAATATTTAGGCAAAGAAAAGGCTATATTGCTAGAATGATATTTCTTATTGAAAATTCATGTTTCCTATTAAAATTTTGCCTTAAAATAAGAAATCTTATGGACGAAAGCCTTTGTTTGCAATAGATAAATAGATGACAAATATACTATTGAATAATGAAAGAGCAGATAATGGGCGATATTCGTAAAGAAAGCGATAGTTTTGGTATTTTAGAAGTGCCAAGTGATAAATATTATGGGGCGCAAACCGCCCGCTCCTTGATAAATTTTCCCATTGGTACTGAAACGCAACCGCTTCCTATTGTTCATGCACTTGGTATTGTAAAACAGGCTTGCGCCATAACTAACAAAAATCTAGGCGTGCTTGATGAGGACTTAGCAAATGCTATTGAACAAGCCGCTTCAGAAGTTGCCTTGGGCAAATTTGATGATAATTTTCCGCTTGTGGTTTGGCAAACTGGCTCTGGCACGCAATCTAATATGAACGCAAATGAAGTTATCTCAAATAGAGCCATTGAAATATTGGGTGGAGAATTGGGCTCAAAAACACCTGTTCACCCCAATGATCACGTCAATATGGGGCAATCGTCAAATGATACTTTCCCAACTGCTATGCATATTGCGGCAGCTGTTGAAGTTTCAAACGAGCTTATTCCAGCACTTGAATATTTGCATGATGCTCTTGCGGTTAAGTCTAAAGAATTTGATCATATTGTAAAAATTGGGCGCACTCATACACAAGACGCAACGCCGCTAACTCTGGGGCAAGAATTTTCTGGCTATGTTATGCAGGTTGAGCTTTCTATTGAAAGAGTAAAACAGGGTTTGGTGCGTCTATTTGATTTGGCGCAAGGTGGCACAGCGGTTGGCACAGGCTTAAATTCCAAAATTGGCTTTGCTGAAGATTTTGCGAAAGAAGTTGCAAATATAACTGGTCTACCGTTCAGAACTGCTGATAATAAATTTGAAGCATTGGCCGCCCATGATGCACTGGTTTTTGCGCATGGGGCGCTAAATGCTACTGCAGCTTCCTTATTCAAAATCGCCAATGATATCCGCCTGCTTGGCTCGGGGCCTCGCTCTGGGCTTGGTGAATTGCAATTACCAGAAAATGAGCCAGGCTCTTCCATTATGCCCGGTAAGGTAAACCCAACACAAAGCGAAGCTTTAACAATGATTTGCACGCAAGTGTTTGGCAATCAAACAACAATTTCTGTTGCTGGCTCGCAAGGCCATTTCGAATTAAATGTCTATAAGCCAGTTATGTCTTATGCTTTTTTGCAATCAGTACGACTGTTAAGTGATGGCGCACGCTCTTTTGCTGATAGATGTGTTAAGGGCATTAGCGCTAATGAAGACCAAATAAAAGCGCTTATGGAGCGCTCTTTGATGCTAGTTACGGCGCTTGCGCCAAAAATTGGCTACGATAATGCAACAAAAATTGCCAAAACTGCCCATAAAAATAAAACCACCCTTAGAGAAGAAGCAGTAGGGCTTGGCTTTGTTACAAATGAAGAATTTGATGAATTAGTAAGACCTGAACTTATGCTTGGGCCAAAATAACAATAATAAGTAGAGGTATATAATGGAAAATTTCCCTAAATATTTGCTTGCTGGTTATGCTGATTTTAAGAATAATGGATATAAAAAACAGGCTGAAAAATATCATGAATTAGCCGATGAGGGGCAAAAGCCAGAAACGCTTATTATTTCTTGTTGTGATAGTAGAGCAACGCCAGAGGTTATTTTTAATACAAAAGTTGGGGAGTTATTTGTAGTTAGAAATGTTGCAAATCTAGTACCAATATATGCACCAGATGAGGGGCAACATGGCACATCTGCTGCTATAGAATTTGCAATTCTTGCTCTTAAGGTAAAAAATATTGTGGTTATGGGTCACGGGCGTTGTGGCGGTATTCAAGCAGCGCTTACAAAAGATTTTGAGCCATTAGAAAAGGGCGATTTTATTAGTAAATGGATTGATATGATTAAGCCATTAGCCAAAAAGGTGATTGCTGAAAAACAAAAATCAGCAACAGAGCGCCAAACTAGTCTTGAACATAAATCCGTGATTAATTCTTTAGAAAACTTACGCACTTTCCCTTACATAAAAGAATTAGAGGGAGCAGGAAAATTAAACCTATATGGTGCTTGGTTTGATATTAAATTTGGCGATCTAAAGATTTTAGACAAAGAAGGTGATTTCACTACTGCCTAAATGAAATATTATAAGGCGCTTTCAACTAACTTCACCCAATAAGAGCAACCTATTGGGATTATTTCGTCGTTAAAATCATAAGTATCTTCATGTAGGCCTGCTGTATCGCCCTGCCCAATAGCGATAAATGCTCCGGGACGAGAATTTAACATATAAGAAAAATCCTCCCCACCCATAATTGGCGGCACATCTCGCACTACTTTTTCTTCACCAACAATTTGCGCCGCTACATCGCCTGCAAATATTGTTTGCTTTGGGTGATTTGACATCACTGGATAACCACGCTGATAAGTTATCTTAGCTTTAACACCAAATGCACTGCCAGATTGCGGCACAAATTCGCCCATGCGTTTTTCTATTAAATCACGCACATCTTCGTCGAGAGTTCTAACAGTGCCTTTAATTGTGGCAGTTCGAGCAATAACATTGGTTGCGCCACCTGCTTGCATAACTGTTACCGATAGAACCGCTGATTTTATAGGATCAACATTACGAGAGACAATGGTTTGCAAACCAGTGATAATATGTGCGCCAGCAATTAGCGGATCAATCGTATTATGCGGCATTGCGGCATGCCCGCCAACGCCCTCAATCTCAATTAAAAATTCATCAACCGCTGCTAAAAACCCACCCTCACGAATGGCAAACTCGCCAACTGGAATACCGGGAAAATTATGCATTCCGTAAACTTCTTTTATATTGAACCTTTCCATCATGCCCTCTTTAACCATTAAATCGCCACCGCCGCCGCCCTCTTCTGCTGGCTGAAAAATCAATGCCACATTGCCTGAGAAATTTCGTGTTTCAGCGAGATATTTTGCAGCTCCTAACAGCATTGCCGTGTGCCCATCATGCCCACAAGCGTGCATTTTTCCCTCTATTTTTGAGGCATAGGGCTTATCGGTGCGCTCATGAATTGGCAAAGCGTCCATATCTGCCCGCAAGCCAATAGTATCGCCGCTATTTTTTCCTTTAATAATTCCAACCACACCAGTTTTGCCAATGCCGCTAACCACTTCATCACAACCAAATGATTTGAGTAATTGCTCGATTTTTTCTGCGGTTCTATGCACATCAAATAAAAGCTCGGGATTTTCATGCAAATCCCTACGCCATGCAGTTATTTCTTCATAAAAATCAGCAAATCGGTTAATTATGGGCATTTTTTTCTCCAATATATCCAATAGTGCTATTTTCTAGCTGAAATACCTTCTCGTCAACTAAAATATCCGCTTGTAAAATATCCGCTTGCCCTTGACCCTAAGATTTGCAAAGACTGCTTTGGATAATTTAGTTGATAGTTTTGAAGTGGAAATAACATGTTTGAGAAATTACAAAAAGCGCCGCTTGATAAAATATTCAAATTGCTTGCAGAATATCGAGCAGATGAGCGGACAGATAAAATAGATCTTGGCATTGGTGTTTATAAAGATAAAGATGGTAACACGCCAATTATGTCATCGGTTAGAAAAGCTGAAAAACAGATATATGACAATGAAACAACTAAAACCTATATTGGGGTTTCTGGCAATCGTGGGTTTTGTGATGCTATTGCTGATCTAGTATTTGACAATTCTGTTGATAGCTCACGCATTAGTTCGGTGCAAGCACCAGGTGGTACTGGCTCGCTTTGGGTATTATTACAAGTCATTAAACGTGCCCGCCCAAATGGCAAGATCTGGATTTCAGATCCATCATGGCCAAACCATTATCCAATGTGTCAATTAGCTGGTTTAGAGCCAAATTATTACCCCTATTTTGACCATGAAACTGGCAAGGTAAAATTTGATGAAATGCTGGCTTGTTTAGATGAGCTAAGTGAGGAAGATACGGTTCTTTTGCATGGCTGTTGCCATAATCCAACTGGTGCAAACCTAACAAATGAGCAATGGGATAGGGTTGCTAAAAGCCTTAAAAAAACTGGAGCTTTTCCATTTGTTGATCTGGCCTA
>JAMONS010000112.1 GCA_027065555.1 Hyphomicrobiales bacterium
AGGCAAGGGGAGAGGGAAAGTGTTCTTTGCAAACAAAATAACTAAGCCGTCAAATCCTTAGGCGGAACAATCCCATTTATCAAACAAGCCGTGGTAACGGTATTCGCCAGCAAGCACGCAATAGTCATCGGTCCAACGCCACCTGGAACGGGAGTAATAGCACCAGCGATTTTAACCGCTCCCTCAAAATCAACATCACCAACAAGGCGGGTTTTGCCCTCTCCCTTTTCAGGTGCGTCAATGCGATTTATGCCTACATCAATCACAGTTGCGCCTTTTTTAACCCAGTCGCCCTTAACCATGTTTGCTCGTCCAACTGCGGCGATGACAATATCTGCTCGCCTCACTACGGCTGGCAAATCAACAGTGCGAGAATGTGCCATTGTAACGGTGCAATTCTCACGCAATAATAATTGCGCCATAGGCTTGCCGACAAGATTTGAGCGGCCAATAACCACTGCTTCCTTGCCCTCTAGCGAGCCATGCACATCTCGCAACATCATAAGGCAGCCAAGCGGTGTGCACGAAACAGGGCCAACCTGCCCTACCATAAGTTTGCCTGCATTGATTGGGTGAAACATATCAACGTCTTTATCAGGATTAAGTGCATTGATAATATTGCTGGCATTAATATGTTTTGGCACTGGCATTTGCACCAAAATTCCATGCACATCTGGGCGGATATTTAACTCATTTATCAGAGTAAGCAATTCTTGCTCGCTTACATTTTCAGGCAAATCATATTTGAATGAGTTCATGCCAACTTCAAGCGTTTGTTTGGCTTTATTACGCACATAGACTTGTGATGCTGGATCATAGCCAACAATAATCACCGCTAATCCCGGTGTGATATTGTGTTGGTTTTTTAAGCTCGTTACATGCTCGCTAATGCGCTCACGCAAATTTGCAGCATATGCCTTGCCATCAATAATATCTGCACTCATCTTTTGCTCCTAGATAGCCCTCTAATAAACAAGAGTGAATTTTAATTCCAGCTTTTTCTAGTGATTTTTTGATATTTATTGCTAAATCAAGAGCATTCTTATTGTCACCATGTAGGCAAATAGAGCTGGCTGTTGATTTAATAATAATGCCGTCTATCGTTCTAATCTCTCCTTTTTCAGCCAAGAGCAAACATTGCGCTACCACTTTATCTCTATCGTGCAGAACTGCCCCCTGTTTTGAGCGAGAAAGCAATAGGCCATCATTAGTATAGGCTCTATCAGCATAAGCTTCCCGAATTATCTTTTGCCCTAATTGTTTGGCAGCTTCTATTTGCGCACTATTATCTAGTGCTAAAATCGCAAGTCTTGAATTATGATTTTTGACAACTTGGAAAAGGCTGTTAGCTAAAGCAAAATCTCTTGCAGCCATATTTGCTAATGCGCCATGTAACTTGACATATTTTAGTTCAACATTTTCTTCATCAGCGATTTTTTGAATTAGTTTAAGCTGTTCTTTCACCTGCTGTTGCATTTGCTCAATCGGCAAATCAAGTTCTTTACGGCCAAAATTTTCTTTGTCAGCAAAACCCGGATGAGCTCCGCAAGTTACGCCTTTTTTTTTAGCAAGGCGCAAAGTTTTTCGTATAGTTGCCTCATCGCCAGCATGAGCGCTACAGGCAATGTTTGCGCTAGAAATAATGTCTAGTAGTTGTTCATCATTACCAGCCCCCTCACCTATATCTGCATTTAGATCTATTTGTTTCATTTATAAATTCCCTAAGATGACTGGCTTAAAATTGATTTCAGCATTGGGGCGTAGTTGCGAAAAAGCATTAATATCAGTGCTGATAATCGTACCAATTCGAGGATAACCACCTATTGTTTGATGGTCTCGCATTAAAACTATTGGTGTGCCATCGCCCAAAATTTGAATATCACCACAAATGAGTGGGTCGGACACTAAGGAGAGAATATTCTCATTGGTAAAAATATTATTCCTATCAAGCAAGCGCACCCCCATTCTATCGAGTTGCGAGCTGATAAAGAATGGCTTCGAAATAAATTCATTACGGACCTTTTGGCTAAATAAATCAGCATGAATTCCCCAAATAAAGCGAAAGCTCTTCTTTTCATAATTTAGGGTTGGTGGGTTTGATATATCCATATCTGAAGTAGGCAAAACAGCAATCTCATCACCCACTTTTAGCGCACGGCCATCTAAACCGCCCAAAGCTACTTTTATATTAGTTGCACGGCTACCCAATATTTCTTTTACACCTAGTTCGCCATTAAATCGAACATAACCATAATTGCCCCAAGCTCCCGGCTTTATTTCTATTTTTGCACCTTGTTTTAGATTATAAACCCTATTCCATTTTTTCTTTTGTCCATTAATGAAAAGAGTGAAATCTCCACCAGTAAAAGCCGCCCTAATAGTTTTCCCTTTAATGGTAAAATCTAATCCAGATTGAGTAAATTCAATGCCAGAACTTGCTTTTGTGCCAAGCAAATATGCTCCTAGTTCAAAAGCATTGCTATCCATTGCGCCTGACGCTGAAATGCCATATTGCAAACAGCCAAAACGCCCCTCATCTTGAATGGTGCTAAGCGGTGAAACACGGGTAAGGAGGATTGAATATCTCATTTTTCAATACTCACAAATTTGATTCTATCACCAGCATTGATTAGAATTGGCGGATTTTTATTTTCATCAAAATTGCTAAAATCACTATGTCCAATAATATGCCAACCTGTAGGAATTGGGCTCGAAGTAATCGCCGTTTGCCCTGCGGCAAAAATTACTGTGCCTTTTGGCACTTGTTTATGCAGTTTTTGGCGGCGATCAATAAAAAGCGATTTTTTGTGCATACCACAATAGATAAAACCGGGAGCAAAGCCCGTTGCTAAAACTCTTAGTGGTTTTTCATTATGAGTAGCGATAAATTGCTCAATGTTAAGAGAAAGAGAATTAGTTACATCTGCCAAATCTTTCCCGTCAAATATCATTTTTACCTTATGGGTTTTATAAATATTATTTTCTTTTCCTTGCGGCTCACAAAGCGCCAATCTTATCAATCCGCTTAGATTAAAAAAACTAATTTTTTGATTGTCATATTTTACCAAAACCGAAACCAGCGACGCAGTTACCTCTTTAATTTCAGCATGGTTTTGCCGTTTTAGAATGGCGGCAAATTCTATCGCTTTTTTATTAGCTTGTTCATCAAGTTGTTTAGCAAAACGAATTAAAATTGCACTTTCGCCTAGCGGAATTATTTGCGTTAAATTGTTCATAGATAAATAATGACACAACCAATAAATAGCTCAAAGTAAAATATGTTTTGATTTTTCAAATTTTTACTCTATGAGAGGAGGTGCGTTACAAAAGTAGCGCTAAATACGTTCTCAGGGCGGGGTGAAATTCCCCACCGGCGGTAAGAGAGTTTACTCTTGTAGCCCGCGAGCGCCAAAACTTTGTTTTGGGTCAGCAGATTTGGTGTGATTCCAAAGCCGACGGTTAAAGTCCGGATGAGAGAGAGCGGAAGATAGTTATACTGCACCTATAGGGCAAATGTCCTGTTGGTGTATGCGTATCTATATTCCTTTCACCCTGAGGCTTTTTTGGCTTATTAGAAAGGAATAAAAATGACCCAAATCGCCTCAAATATAAAATCAAAAACTAAACTCGTACCAATTTTAGGTGCACTTTTTATGGTATTAGCGGCTCTTGCTTTTGCAGGAGTTAATGCCATGAATGATATCTCGCAACAAAAAAATGGCGTATCGCCCGAAGCAGTGGCGTTTTTTCAATATTCGTTTGCGCTTATTTTTGCCCTACCTTGGATTTGGCGTGAGGGCAAAAAAGCGCTTAAGACAAATAAATTAAAATGGCACATTTTGCGTGTTGTGCTTTCAGCTATTGGCGTGCAGGCATTTGTATCGTCTTTTGCCATCATGCCATTCCCGCAAATTATCGCTCTAGTTATGGTGTCACCGTTTTTTGTATTGTTCGGCGCAGCAATTTTCTTAAAAGAGCATGTTAGCTTAAATCGAATATTTGCAGCTATTGTTGCTTTTTTAGGTGCGATGATAATTCTTCAACCATGGTCTGAAAGTTTTACCATTGCGGCATTACTGCCAATTTTAGCGGCAATAGTTTGGGCTGGCGCATCAATAATTACCAAATTTCTTACTATTGATGAAAAACCAGCAACTATCACAATATATTTGCTGTTGCTTCTAACTCCCATCAATTTAGCTTTTTATGTTGGCTCAGGATTTGCAATTCCTGCCGCTCCTGCATTTTCATTACTAATTGCTTTAGGGGTACTAACAGCGTTGGCGCAATATTTTATGACCAAAGCATATTCTTTAGCTGATGCTACATATTTACAACCATTTGACGATCTTAAATTACCAATAAATACATTATTATATTTGGTGGTGTTTGGTTTCGCACTTGGCTCTAGCTTTTGGCCCGGAGCGGCACTGATAATTAGCGCATCGCTATATATTGCGCTCATTGAAAATAGAAAAAAACAAAAATAATATATATTTTGGGGTGTCAAAACTTAAATTGACATCCCTTTATTTATTGTGGGCGTGGCGCTTCGCGAGAGCGAAACTCGAACAAGGATCTAAACATACCAGGAGCTAAAATAGATGCAGGGTTGATAATAAAATTTGGACTGTCGAGTTTTCCTCGTACCGCAAAAGTCACACCAATTAATCCCTCGCCTTCTCTGCCGCCAAGAATTACACCAAATAGAGGTAATTTTTGAAATATAGAATTCAACCCAAATAGCGGAATATATGTTCCATTTAGATCATATCGATTGTCTTTTGTGTAAATGAAGCCACGCAATGTGCCCCCCACTGTTCCACCATCTATCACACCATTAGTGATTTCAATGCGATCGGAGCGTCTAATAAATTCTACTTTTCCATAATTAAAGCTAATTGTGTTCGCTTGCGCATTTGCAGGGCGGCCTTCTCTATAGTTGCCAATTATTTGCTCAACCTTTGCCTCATCAACAAATGAAAAATCACTAAGAGCAAGAAGCCCGACATCCGTTTTACTACCTAGTTTTGTTCTTAATACTAAACTTCCCTTTCCTCCAACCATACGAGAATAAACGTTTAGGAACCTTAATAACGTACCTGCATCATTAAATGCTACGGACATTGTCCTCTCAGTATCGGACGAATTAGTGGATATAGACACTGAATTATTTTGTGCGAATTGTGCTTGTAAAGAAATATTTTTTACTTCATCTTCTTGCAAATCCATTTTGAGGTTAAAATTGCTAGCAATGGTTTTATAAAAGCCAATAGCCTGATTTAGACTGATATTAATTAATAGACGTCGACTATATTGCGTTGATCTAATGCCGCCTGCAGAAGGCCTATCCAATGAAAAAGCTCTCTTTAATATAGGTTTTAGATCCATTCTCTTGCCATTAATAACAAGTGAAAACCCGTTTCTTACAGGTTTGACTGTAAGGCTTGCATCATCGTTGGAATTTAATTTGAAAGTTGGAAAATGAGCAGATTTAAGTCTACTATTCTCAATTAACGCATTACCTTTTATCAGCACATCAGCAAATTTAATTGAAGCATCCGATATAATAAATTGATTATTATCTTGGCGAATAATTGCTAATAATTGTCCGTCAATATTTTTTGCTTTGCTAAGGCCAATATCTGCTACATTTATGTTTGCATTTTTAAGGTCAGCCGTGAGTTGTAAAGCTCCGTCCGCCAATATTTTAATGCCAAACCTTATTTTGCCATCCATAAAGTTTGATAGATCAAAGCCAAATTGCTTTAACTCACTTACGCTTAATTCATTTATTACTTGAATATCTGGGAATTCGCCTAAAATTCCGTCCAATTTGAATTGAGAGGGAAAGCCAGCAACATTTACATCACCATTTAGAGCATAGCCATTTTGATTAGCTGAGAACTTAAAGTCCCCCTCCTCAATATTATAACCAGCGATAGGTTTTTTAACTTTGAAATTAGTAACATTACCATTGCCAGCATAATCTACATTATCTATTTCATCTTTATCAAAGAGAATTGTTGCAACAATAGAGCTTTTTACATCGCCAACTAAATCATCAAGATTTAGGGGAAATTCCTCTTCATTTATTATATTTGGCAAATGAATTCGTGAAAATTCTAATAGTGAAGGAATTTCCCCTCTCACATCACCAGATAATTCATAAACTAGAGAATCTCTTGTGCCACTATCTAAAATAAATGAGCCATTTGAAATTTCAATTTGACCAGATTTAGTTTTAACCTCAGCTTCCTTCATATTAAAGGTAACTATATTATCTCGTACCGATAAATTAACATCGTCATGAAATTGAACTAACTCCATATTTTGCAATGGAATTAGAGAAACATTTTCTGCTGTCATATTAATAGAAACAGAGTTTTTGGGAAGCACTTCACTTTCGCCTTCAAATAAAATTGAGCCTGGTAGAAAATTAAATTTCATATTGGTGCTCTTTAGAGTTCCAGATTTAACATTTTTGACAAACCAATCACGAGCCTCGCCTGCAATAAAATATGGCCATAGTCTTTTTAAATCATCAACTGATGCCCCTTCGCCTCCGACTTCAAAATCCACCCCCAAGCCTTCCTTGAGTATATCAATGCGTCCTTTAACTCGAAATTCCACACCAGGTTTTGTTAGTAATAAATAATCAATGCCCGTTGCTCCATAAAGCGGTGCTGACCAGCCAATTAACGACATTTTATCAAATGGCGTTTGCGGAGCTAATAAATCATTAGGATAGATAGATAATCTTTGTGCCTCAACTGACATTCGCATTGTTGGGCCATATATTTCATCAATTCCAAGTATAAAATCGCCCTTAAAACTCCCTGAACTATTGCCAATCCGAATATTTGTTTGCCTTACTGAATATTTGGCAGCACTCGGATCCCAATCAATAATGATTTTTTTAGCTCGCAAAGGAAAATAATTTTTTTCAATACGTACACTTGCATCTATATTAGCAACCTCAAATATTGAATTAATCACGTTACCTGTTTTGCCATCAAAATTTACATCTAAACCTATGTCTCCTGCACCCTCAAGAGCAATAAAACTTTTTGCATCATCAAGGAAAGGCAATAGGGAGGCAAAGTCTATATTAATTATTTTTGCAAGCAATTTTATTGCACCATTATCAAGTTGGCGCTTAAAAGTGCCAGTAGTTTCTCTGCCCGCTAGACTAATTGAAAACTTCCCCTCAACCTCGCCTACTTCTTTTGTTCCAAAAACATCAATATTGATATTTGTGTACTGGCGTAAAAGACCATATACCGAATCGTGCATATCAAGACTGGCATTAATAATTCGCAGTTTTGATATTTTGTTGGAGGCAACAAGAGAAGCAAAAACCCTTAAGTTTTGCTCAGCAACTAGAAAATTATATATAGCAAGCTTGTTATCTGTTCGTAATTCCAACAGCTCGCCAGATATTTTTGAATTTTCTAGATCTAATCCTTGCGGGGTTATTCTTACGCTTGGATAAGAATTTTCACCTTCTAGAATATAAATTGCAGCCTCATCTCCACCTTCATCAATAATCTCAAACTCAGCTATTCGCGGCCCTAAAAGATCTTGGATTATTTTTAGATGCGGCTGTACAAGTGAAATATTTAAGCTGGGCTGACCAAATAATGATTTGATTGGAGAAAATCCAACATTGAGTGCCTTTAATTCAATCTTTGCTGCATTTTTTTTATCAATAATTATTGCAGGACTAAATTGCACAGATGGAAACATACCTCCCTCAAGAGCTAATGATATTTCACCCAATTCAACGTTGAAGTCACTTGGAATTGCCTTAAGTGCTGCATTTTGAATAGGAGTACGAATAAACTGTAAGGAAATAGGAGAGAATAACAAGAATATATAAATAGCAAAAACAACAAATGCTAAAAACCCAAACACCCATAAGAAAAAATGAAAAAAATACGAGCGCTTGCTTCTTTTAGAAATAGTATTTTTAACCTTGTTTGGTTTTTTATCTACTTCTGATGCATTCACTTTGAAAAACCTAGCTGGTCGATATTTCTTTAATTACTATCAAATTATTTTGATATTTAATGATCAAATTCCATCATCCCTTATACTACATGAATTTAAGAAATAAATCTTTTTGAATTCTTAGTTTATTAACCATAATATTTTATAAATGCTATAAGTAAATGCTTAGGAGTAATTTAGTTGCGAGTGGTTAAACGTGAAGTAGCATTTGGGTATCAAAGAACCTTTTTACCTTATGAAGAGCAAAGTAAATCTAGTAATAAATTATTCTATTTTGTGTTTGCATTATTGGTTTTAACTAATATCCTTACAATATTAGTACTAGTCTTTAGCCCAGATATTTCACGGCTTGTTAGTTCTCAAAATTCAAAAGCATTCGCAGCCTATGAAGACAGAATATCGCAATTAAGGGTAGAGGTTGATAGGCTTTATTCACGGCAATATTCACAAAGCGGAAGTTTGAACCTGCAACTGCTTAAACTAAAGCAAAGACAATCAGAATTAGCTGAAATTCAGCCCTATATTAAATCATTAACACAAAAGGCTAATGATTTAGGTGTATTAGTAGGAAGCACTGATATTAAGTCGCCTGTAATAGCGCCAAATCCTTCTCAAAACTTATTTATAGATAATATTGTAGTGGGCTCTATTGATGCGCAAGAAAGTAACAGCCGAGCACAAGTCATATCCTTAGATAAATCAATAACGCAATTAACGAACGAGAGCACTCAGGCTTTGAAAGCGCTAGCTGAAGTGGCAAATCAATCTTCCAATAAAATAATTACTGAATTAAAATCCATAGGATATACACCTGATTTATCCTTCTTTGATGAGAGCGCTATAGGAGGGCCATTCATTCCAAATATTATATCAAATAATGGATATAAAAATTCTTCTAATTTATTAAATATTGCTAATGATTTAGTTGGCTCTCTAGATCGTTTGAAAAGGGCAAAAAATACTATTCAAATATTGCCAATCTTAATGCCATTAAGTGGAAAATATAGACTAAGCTCGCCTTTTGGAAGCAGAACAGACCCATTTGGTAGGCAGAAAGCATTTCATTCAGGCATAGATTTTGCAGCACCAAAAGGCAGTATAGTTAGCAGTGCTGGTGCAGGCACCGTAATTCACGCTGGCCGCAAAGGTAACTATGGCATTGCAGTTGAAGTAAAGCATAGGAATGGGCTTATTACACGCTATGCTCATCTTTCGGCTACACTTGTTAAGGTCGGTCAATCGGTTGATTTAGGTGATCCAATTGCAAAAGTTGGCTCAACTGGGCGCAGTACTGGCCCTCATTTGCATTTTGAAATAAGAAGAGCAGACACAGCTATAGATCCTCAAAACTTTATAAATGTTGGCAAGAAACTATCAAATTATATCTAGAACTAACACTATTTATTGCTATTTCTCATGATTTGCGCCAACTCGCAATGCAAGCGCTCCTTGCATAAACCTATCTAAATCGCCATCCAAAACATCTGATGGTGAGGTGCTTTCAACTGAGGTTCTCAAATCTTTTACTAATTGATAGGGTTGAAGCACATAAGATCTTATTTGATGTCCCCAGCCAATTTCAGTTTTTGAGCTTGCCTGCTCCATTGCTTCTTCTTCACGCTTTTGTAATTCTGCTTCATATAATCGAGCTCGTAACATTGCCCAAGCACTAGCTTTATTTTTATGCTGAGAGCGATCATTTTGACATTGCACGACAATTCCAGTTGCTAAATGAGTAATGCGCACCGCACTATCAGTAGTATTGACATGCTGGCCACCAGCGCCAGAGGCTCGATAGGTATCAATTCGAACATCACTTTCTGATACATCTATTTCAATAGTTTCATCAACTACTGGATAGACCCAAACGCTAGAAAAACTAGTATGGCGTTTTGATTGACTATCAAAGGGTGAAATTCTTACTAATCGATGCACTCCGCTTTCAGTCTTTAGCCAACCATAAGCATTATGCCCCTTAATTAGAATTGTAACAGATTTTATCCCCGCCTCTTCGCCATAATGAACTTCAATATTTTCGACTTTCATTTTATTGCGTTCAGCCCAACGTGTGTACATGCGCAATAACATAGAGGCCCAGTCTTGACTTTCAGTGCCCCCTGCCCCCGAGTGAACTTCTAAATAACAATCATTTGCATCGGCCTCCCCGCAAAGCAAAGTTTCAACCTGCATACGTGAAGTTTTAATTGATAATTCTTTTAAGGCAGCTTCTGCCTCTAAAATAATTTGCTCGTCATTTTCTTCTTCACCAAGCTCAATAAGACCAATATTATCCTCTAATATAGTAGAAATATTTTTAATATTATTTATAGCATCTTCTAATTCTTGACGTTGACGCATTAGTATTTGTGCACTCTTAGGGTCGTCCCATAGATTAGAGCTCTCGGCTTGCCTGTTAAAATCTTCTAAACGATCTTTAGCATCTGCCCAGCCGACATGTTTTTTAAGTAAATTTAGAGCTTTACTTATTTCATCTGTTAATGTTTGGATTTCTACTCGCATGTGATTTTCTTTTGGCTAGATTAAAATAAATTAGACAATAAAATATTTATAGCAAAATATTTTATTGTCAGAAAAGCCCACCACGACCCTGATTTGCATCTCCTCCAGCCCCAGCTTCAATATTTAGAAAAGCCTCTGAATCCACCCCAATAACCGAAGTAATACTATTTGGGCCTGTTCCAGGTTTAAAAGACTCAAGAATAGCAGCTGAGCCTGCTATTGCCCGAATGCCAGTTGCTGGATCAATCCAAACTTGGTTCATTCCAGAAGGCATAATAAATGGTGTAGCTGGTTTTCCCTCTAATGCTGCGGCCATAAATTGTGTGAAAATTGGCGCAGCTAGCGTACCCCCCGTTGCCGCACGTCCCATCGAGCGTGGATTATCGTAGCCGACATAAACACCAACCGCAAGTTCTGGAGTATAACCAACAAACCAAGCATCTTTATAATCGCTTGATGTTCCTGTTTTTCCAGCAACTGGACGACCAAGTCTTTTTACATGAGTACCTGTTCCACTCTGTACAACGCCTTGTAACATAGATGTAATTTGATAGGCAGTCATTGGATCGAGTACTTGCTCACGATTATCAATGATAAGTGGCTCTGCTTGGTTTTTCCACTCAGTAGCCACGCACCCCTCACAGATTCTTTGATCATGGACATAAATAGTTTTGCCATATCTATCTTGAACTCTATCAATCAATGTAGGAATTATTTTTCTGCCGCCATTACCAATGGTTGCAAATGCTGCTGTCATTTTTATATCAGTGGTTTCACCAGATCCAAGCGCCATAGCTAGAACGGGTAATAAATCATCATATATACCAAAAAGTCGGGCATATTCAGATACTAATGGCATACCAATATCTTTTGCTAAACGCACCGTCATAACATTTCTTGAACGCTCAATTCCACGCCGCAAGGTTTGCGGGCCATAAAAACGTTCAGCATAGTTCTCTGGTTTCCAGATTGATCCGTCTGCATTAATAACTTCTAGCGGTGCATCAAGTACAACAGAAGCAGGAGTATAACCATTGTCAAGCGCTGCGGCATAAACTATTGGCTTAAAGGAAGATCCCGGTTGACGAACCGCTTGTGTAGCTCGGTTGAATTCAGATTTTGCAAATGAAAACCCACCAACCATTGCCAAGACACGACCTGTGCGAGGATCTAATGCAACAAGTGCGCCATCAATTTCTGGTACTTGGCGCAATGTATAAATATCAGGTTTATCTTTAATAGTTTCAACATAGATAACATCACCAATGTTAAGAATTTTTGAAAGAGATTTTTTAACCCATTTTGTTTCGGGCCCAGATAAAACTCCAACCACTCTCTCACTTGAAAGCGATCCATTAGCATTTTTAGTTGGACGAATGCCTATTTTTGCTTGATTAGTTTCCATCTCTAAGATCACGGCGAGTGTCCATTCTGGTACATCACTAAGGGGTTCAATCTTAGAAACAGCAATGCCCCAATCCTTAGAAATATCAATTGTTGCTTCAGGTTCACGAAAGCCTCTTTTTTGATCAAAAGAAATAAGACCGTCCATAAGCGCTCTGCGTGCAAATAATTGCAATCTGGGATCAAGAGTAGTCCTAACGCTTAATCCTCCGCCATAAAGCTGATCTTCACCATAAAGTTTTGCAAGCTCTCTACGGACTTCTTCAGTAAAATATTCAGATGAAAATTCTCTTGAACCTGCTGCGCGTGGCACAACATTAAGGTCATCATTTTTTGCGATTTCTGCTTGTTCCTTAGTTATGTAATTATTATCGGCCATGCGATTAATTACCCAGTTACGACGATTGATCGCAGCTTTTGGGTTTCTAAATGGTTGGTAATTACTAGGAGCTTTTGGAACACCCGCAAGATAGGCTATTTCAGAAATTGACAACTCATAAAGAGCTTTGTCAAAATAATTCAACGAAGCTGCCGCTATACCATAAGAATTAAAGCCAAAGAAAATTTCATTCAAATATAGTTCAATAATTTTATCTTTTGTAAAAGTGTCCTCCATTCGCAATGCAAGTATCATCTCTTTAATTTTGCGATCCCATGTTTGCTCATTAGTTAAAAGAAAATTCTTTGCAACTTGTTGCGTAATGGTAGAAGCTCCAACAAGACGAGCATTGCCGCCCTCAAGTCGATCCATAACATTATCTCTAATCGCTCGAATAATGCCGTCAATAGCTATGCCGCCATGAAGGTAAAAATTCTTATCCTCAGCTGATAAAAAGGCTTGAATAACCAAAGCAGGTATAGTTTCTACTGGCTGAAACAGCCGTCTTTCACGCGCATATTCTGCCAACAGTGCACCATTTGCTGCATGTACACGTGTTGTTATTGGTGGTTGATAATTTGCAAGTGCTTCATGGTCTGGCAAATCCTTTGAGATATTTACCACAAATAATATTACTGCACCCAAAATTATAATACCAATGAACAAACCAAAGCCAAATAGCCAGCCAAGCAATCGTAACATTTATTTATTCACCTTTTTAATTTAACCTTGAACTAAATCATTTTGAATAATTAGCATAAACTCAAAGATTGCGACATTACTTTATTTCATCAAAATATACCGCAACACCACGAGCTATCGAATTAGCAACTCTACCATTCCACTCACTAGTTGTTAGGTTCTCTACATCTTTCACGTTAGAAAGAAAACCCAATTCTATAAGAATTGAAGGGATATCTGGGGATTGTAATACAAAAAAATCAGCTTTTCTTATTGGGAAGCGTCGTAAACGCACGCTAGGCTTAAGTTGATCAACAATAGTACTGGCTACTCTAAAAGCCTGTTTGCGCATTTGACGACGCATTAAATCAACAAGAATTGAAACTGCTTGATCATCAATATTTGGAGGCGCTAGTCCTGCAATTATATCTACCCTATTTTCATTTTCTGCTAATATTTTATCTAATACATCAGTTGCCTCTTCATCAATCGTATATATGCTAGTTCCTCCGACATCTGCTTGCTCAAACGAGTCTGCATGGATTGAAATAAACAAATCCGCCTTATTTGTTCGAGCTAAAGCAAGGCGATCTGGGAGTGAAACAAAACTATCATTATTTCTAGTTAAGGCGACATCAAAACTACCAGCCTCAATAAGCAATTTTTGCAATAAAAGTGCAAAATTTAGAACAATCTCCTTTTCTTTATGGCCTGAGGTCCCTTGTGCTCCCGAATCAATTCCACCATGTCCGGGATCAATAATAATTAATGGCCTTGAAGTTATTTGAGAATTTAACGTACCCGGCGCATTAGAATTATCTGCTAACTTTGCTATTTCTTTTGCACGATTTTGAGAAAAAGCAATATCTTGTGCAACATTTGCTAAAAACCGTTCCTTTGATGCTGGAATTATATCTACAACTAACCTTGCAGGCTGATTGTCAAATGGGTCTAAAATATAGGCTTGTTGTACTTGCGCAAAATCTGACAAAACCAGCCAAGTTCTAATTCTATTATCATTTGTTGTTTCAAAATCTATAGATGATATCAACCCCTCACCTGTTGGCAAGATTGTATTTGTAAATTTAATATCAGTAGCTTTTACATCAATAGCAATTCGTAATGGCTCATTAAATGATGTTAGTGCGAAAACAGTCTTGGCACTTAAATCAAGTACGAGCCTTGCTCTTTGTTCTGTAGAAGACACTCTTGCTTCAATAAGCGATGGAAGAATTGCGTTATTTACGCCTTGCTCTGTTTGTTGAGCATTTAGGGGAGAACTCATAAACAGAAAAACTGCAAGAAACAGTAATATAGATTTTTTTAGATATTCCATAAATTACAACCAAATCAAAACATTATTATAATGATATCAGGTATTTTGATTCGAATAACTTAACAAATTAGATTTTTTATAATTATCTTAAAATCTTATGTTTCTTGCACTTATAGTTCTACTATACAAAGTGAAAAAGGCTATAAATTATATTTTTCTTGCCAAGTGTTGCGAACATGCCTACATGCTAGAAGTTAGGTAAGATTAAAACTGATCTTTTTGCGTTTTTTGATAGGATATCAAATTTTGCGCCATTAGAGACGAATTGGTAACATGGATTTGTTCCATAGAAACGTCAAGTTTTGGATTGTAATTACCTTTGAAAGTTTTTGATCCTTTAACGGATTAAGTGGCTTAGTTTTTAACGGCACAGTATCTTACAAGAATAACAGTGCTTACAAAAACATTAAGTCAAGGAAATAGGATTTACTTATGAATATAGGAGGAAATTTACATAGTTTATGGAATGTTTTTCATTTTAACTTTTTTTGTAAATTTTTATCCTTTTCCAACTCATTCGCTGGCGTTGTTAATAATAACGCCAAACTAAAAAATCATTTAGCCTCACTTGGAGCTAATTTGCTACGATTTACATTTAGCGGAAATAATTTTTCCAAAAAACTAAATGTTTGCATTATTAGGCAAGTTTTAGAACCAGGTAGGCATTTACGCTCGCAAGAGCATGGAGAATTATATTATTATGGCTACAAAGAGAATGTTGGTGGACGCTACTCACCAAGAAGAAACACGTATTGTTGTAACTGGAGGTAATCAACTTGAAGAATTTGATTTTGAATCTGCCTCAAAAGTCCAACTAAGAGGCAATATATATCTAGCAAAAGTAACAAGGGTAGAACCTTCGTTACAAGCTTGTTTTGTTGATTATGGCGGCAATCGTCATGGTTTTTTAGCCTTTTCAGAAATTCACCCAGATTATTATCAAATTCCTGTTGCTGATAAGGAAGCACTGCTTGCTGCTGAAAAACAACAAGCACTAGAAGCTGAACAAGAGAATCAAGACAGAGAAGAAGAGCTTGAGGAAAATAGTGAAGCGATACAAGATGATGCTCCCGATGGTGATGAAACGTCTGAAAACAATGAACTAGACGAGCAAGAAGGCCAAGAGAATGGTCAAGAAGAGAATGGTCAAGAAGACAATGATCAAGTTGTTGATCAATTAGGCGGAGATGATGCGTTAGAAGAAGAAGTTGAGCGCAAGAAACCTCGTGTTAAACGCTATAAAATTCAAGAAGTTATCAAACGTCGTCAAGTAATGTTAGTGCAGGTGGTAAAAGAGGAAAGAGGAAATAAGGGCGCAGCTCTTACCTCATATCTTTCGCTTGCTGGTAGATATTCAGTTCTAATGCCAAATACTGCACGTGGTGGTGGAATTTCACGCAAAATTACTAATTCCTCAGATCGTAAACGCCTTAAAGAAATTGCTGGTTCTTTAGCTGTTCCAGAAGGAATGGGCGTAATTTTACGTACCGCTGGTGCATCAAGAACTAAAGCTGAAGTAAAGAGGGATTTTGAATATTTAATGCGCCTTTGGGAAAGCGTAAGATCTCTAACTCTAACCTCAACCGCTCCTTGCTTAGTGTATGAGGAAGGATCACTGATTAAACGTACTATTCGAGATCTTTATTCAAAAGAAATTGATGAATTGCTGGTTTCTGGTGAGGAAGCTCACAAGGAGGCAACAGAATTTATGAAAATGATTATGCCTAGCCACGTAAAGAATGTACGTCTTTATAGAGGTGATAAGCCTATATTTTCTAAGTATAATGTAGAAACACAGCTAGATTCTATGTTTTCTCCACAAGTCACCCTGCCCTCTGGAGGTTATATTGTAATCAACCCAACTGAGGCGCTTGTCTCAATAGATGTTAATTCCGGCAAAGCTACAAAAGAGAGAAATATTGAGGCAACAGCCTTGCAAACTAATCTTGAGGCAGCGCACGAAATTGCAAGGCAATTACGTCTTAGAGATATGGCAGGACTAGTTGTTATTGATTTTATCGACATGATGGATAAGCGCTCTATTAGAAATGTCGAAAATAAAATGAAAGAATCATTGCGCAATGATAGGGCTAGAATTCAAATTGGGCGAATAAGCCTATTTGGATTGCTTGAGATGTCACGCCAGCGTATGAGATTTGGGGTTCTTGAAAGCTCAACCAATGTTTGCCCTACATGCGCAGGCGCTGGCATAGTCCGCTCGGTTGAAAGTTTGGCACTTATGATTGTGCGAGCGATTGAAGATTATGTGCAAAGAAAACCTAACAATTCTATTAATGTTAACGTGCCAACTGACGTTGCAAATTTCATATTAAATGCAAAACGAGAGGCGCTTAGCTCTTTAGAAAAAAAGAATAATATTTCTATTTCAGTTCTTGCAGATATTGCAATGGTAGGAAATAATTTTGAAATATCAAAGGGTGAAAAACGACAGATTGCCCCTCAAGCAGTTTCTCATATTAAAGTTGATAGTGCTGATATAGAAAAAATAGAAATTGAAGAAGGCGAAGAAGATAGTGCTAACAGCGAGAAACGCCCTCCTCGCAAACGTAAGCGTCGTGGATCTAGAAGACCACATGAAAATCATAGCACGCAAGAAAATAATGCTAAGCAAGAAAATCAAGATAAGCCAGAGGCCGATAATAAAACTAATAATGACAATGACTCAGCAAGCGAAATCGCCACAACAACGCAACCTAGTGAAAATGCAGAAGAACCACGCAAAACCCGCCGGCGTGGTAGACGTGGTGGGCGGCGCAATAACCAAGCCTCAAATGAACATTCATCTGATGAGAATAAACAAAGTACTAATTCAAATGCCAAGCCAGATGCCAAGCCAGAGGCTACTCCAAGCGATAACTTTAGCCAAGGAGAAGCCGTTTCGAGTGCAAAGGCTGAGCCAGCGAATGTTTCAAAAGATAAGAAAACAAAAACAAGCAAGCCAAAAGAGGTTAAGCCAAAGCCTAGCAAACAAAGCCCAAAACCCAGCAAACAAAACAATGTAGAGGAAGTTCAAAAAGACAAACCCTCAAAGAGCAAGGTCGAAAGTAAAGCTAAAAGCAAGGCCGCGATTAAAGCAGAAGATAAAAAGAAAGCAAAGCCAGTTAAAGGTAAAGCAAAACCTAATGCTGAAGAAATTATTGTAACCTCTTCTAAAAGCAAAGAGAAAACAGATAATAAGCAGCCTAAAAAAGGTGGCTGGTGGCAGCGCAATATCTTTGGTTAAGTGAAAACTAACTTATTTTATGGTCGGGTTAAATACTCGACCATTTTTTTAATCGCAATTTCAATATCACTTTGTTTTCCAGCGAATGAAATTCGCACATATTTTTTACCATTCGCTCTATCAAAATCTTCACCCGGAGTGAGAGCAACACCAATATCAGATAACATTTTCTTACAAAAAACCAGAGTGTCGTTGGTAAAAATAGAAAAATTAACATAGATATAAAAAGCACCTTGAGCTGGGTTAATAGCTCTTAGCCCCATTTCATTAAGGCCTTTTATTAAAATATCTCTATTACGCAAATATTGTGCCTTTTGCATATCACAATGCTCAAGGTCGCCAAGTGCAATAATCGCTGCTTTTTGGCTTAGGGTTGGGGCTGAAATATACATATTTTGTTGTAACATTTCGGCTTTTTTGACTAAATTTTTAGGCATAATCAACCAGCCTATTCTATAGCCAGTCATGCAAAAATATTTTGAAAAACTATTTACGACAATAGCGTCTTTGGTAAAATTTAGGGCAGATTTTGAAGGAGTGCCATATTCTAACCCATGATATATTTCATCGGAGATAAGAAGAATATTAAATTTCTTGCACACTAATATAATTTTTCCGAATTCTTCTTCGCTAATGCAAGCACCTGTAGGATTTGCAGGACTTGCAAATAACAATCCATCAAAGGGTTGTTTTTTATATGCTTGCTCAACATCTTTGGCACTTAGCCGCCAATGATTTTGTTCGCTTAGAGGGATTTGTGTTGTCTTAAAGCCCAGCGAATTAATAATATTTATATAGGCTGGGTATCCTGGGCTAGTCACTGCAATAGTTGCGCTTTTTTCAAACGCACTTAAAAGGGCAATATTAAAGCCTGCAGAAGATCCCATAGTAACGATAAAATTCTCTTTATTCACCACCACATCATATTTACCTAAATAATAGGCGGATAAAGCCTTCCTTAATTCTATCAAACCTTTTGCACTTGTATATTTTTGTGGGTGCTCTAAGTAAGATTTCAAGGCTTTTGCTATTTTTTTTGTTGGCTCACCCCCCGGCTCGCCAACCTCTAAATGATAGATTTTTTTGCCCTGTGCCTCAAGCTCAATGGCTTTTGCAAATATTTCTAATGCTAAAAATGGATTTAGTTCTAAGGAATTATTTTTCATTTTAGTGCCAAAATTGATAAATATTATAGGAAAATAAGCTGCAGAACATTTTTATATTCTTTTAATAGAAAATAAAATAAGATTGGGCTTCTTGTAATATTAATTATTTATAATTGATACTGATATTTTAATAGTTATAATGTTATTTTGAATATATATATTAAATTTGCTTTGGAGAAATTATGCAACGCTCAATTATTATACTTTATGGCGCAATGTTAGCACTTGCTATTGCTTTATTATTATTTGTAATTACTCGCCCTGAAGCCCCTTTAGATGAAGTTGGTGTTCGCTCTATTGTTAGTGAAATGATTGACGAGCGTGGTGAACAATCTTCAAATTCAAATATTGATAAAGAGCAATTAAATATTTTGATAGAGCAATATTTATTAAGCAATCCTCGTATTTTAGAAAGCATGTCAAGTGCATTACAAGCAGAAAACCGAAAGCTTGAAGGCGAGCGCACTGGTGAAGCTTTAATTGCTATGAAGGATTTAATTTATAATGATAAGGACAATATCGTTCTTGGCAATCCTGATGGCGATGTCGCATTAGTTGAGTTTTTTGATTATAATTGCCCCTATTGCAAGCAGGTTATGCCTCATATCCCAGAGCTATTAGACAACGACCCTAACTTAAAAATTATTATCAAGGAGTTCCCAATTCTAGGGCAAGATTCAGTTGATGTCGCACGCCTTTCTATTGCAGTTGATAGGCTTGGACATGATTATTGGGCATTTCATAAGGCTCTATTTACTGGACGAGAGCGTGTAACTATTGAAAAAGCACGAAAGGTTTCTCTTGAGATGAATATTAATTTCATAGAATTGGAGCTAGAAGCTAAGAGACCTGAAATTGATGAGATAATTAAAAAATCTTATACTATTGCAGAGGCTTTATCTATAAACGGAACTCCAGCCTTTATTATTGGTAATGAAATATTACCCGGTGCAGTTGATGTTGAAGAATTACGCTTTCGCATAGAAAATATGCGTGAATGTGGCAAAGCTAATTGTTAAAACATGGCTAGCTGTTAAGAATTGAATTGATTTAGTGCATATCTTTGCCTTTTTTAATCTTATAGTATAGACCTTCATAAAATTCTTTTCTTTTAGGTAAAAAAATGGCAAAAAAAATCCTTATATTAAATGGGCCAAATCTAAATATGCTTGGTACTCGTGAGCCAGAAACTTACGGATCGCAAACACTTGGTGAAGTAGAACAACTATGTATAAAAAGAGCTACGTCACTTGGCTTAGGTGTTGAATTTTTACAATCTAATAGCGAAGGCGAATTAGTTGATTATATACAAGGGGCTAAAGAAAAATTTGATGGGATTATAATAAATCCTGCCGCTTATTCTCATACATCTATCGCAATTCGTGATGCTTTAATATCGGTTGATCTCCCTATTATAGAAGTTCACATTTCAAATATTTTTAAGCGAGAAACCTTTAGGCATCATTCGTACGTGTCCCCTGTTGCGAATGGTATCATTTGTGGGCTGGGGACAAAAGGTTATTTACTTGCGCTAGAGGCGTTAGTTGAGCAATTATAACAAAAATTCTTAGGGTAATTTAAGGTATAAAAATGACAAAAGGATCAAAAGTGGATCAAGACTTAATCAAAGTAATAGCACAATTACTTAATGAGCAAGATTTAGCAGAAATTGAAATTGAGCGAGAAGAATTTCGTATTAGAGTAACACGCTCATTTGCAAATGAAGTTGTGCAAGTTGCAGCCCCGCAAATTGCGGCACCTGTTGCCTCCCAAGCAGCCCCGCAAGTAACAAGCGCATCAAAAATTGAGGTTGCACCTATTGCTGAAGATGATCTTTCAGCTAACCCAAATGCGCTACTATCACCAATGGTTGGAACTGCATATTTAGCTCCAGAACCCGGCGCAACATCTTTTGTTAAAGTTGGTATGAGTGTTAATGAGGGGCAAACATTACTAATTATTGAAGCTATGAAAACCATGAACCAAATTCCAGCGCATAAATCTGGTACAGTTAAAAGAATAGTTGTCGAAGATTCTCAACCTGTTGAGTTTGGTGAACCACTTATTGTTATTGAATAGGAGAAAAAAATGTTCTCCAAAGTACTAATCGCTAATCGCGGAGAAATAGCCTTAAGAATACTTAGAGCATGTAAAGAGCTTGGCATTCAGACAGTTGCAGTGCATTCAGTAGTTGATGCAGATGCAATGCATGTAAAACTTGCTGATGAGAGTGTATGTATCGGCCCAAATCCAGCTTCAGAAAGCTATCTAAATATCCCCTCAATTCTTGCTGCTTGTGAAATTACTGGCGCAGATGCAGTGCATCCAGGTTATGGATTTTTATCAGAAAACGCTCGCTTTGCTCAGATATTAGAAGAGCATAAAATTGCATTCATTGGCCCATCATCTGATCACATTTCAATTATGGGCGATAAGATTGAAGCTAAAAAAACCGCCCTAAAGCTTGGTATTCCCTGTGTTCCGGGATCGACGGGTGAAGTAAAAACTGAAAGCGAAGCCAAAAAAGTTGCTAAAGAAATTGGCTACCCAGTTCTTGTAAAAGCCGCATCTGGTGGCGGTGGACGTGGTATGAAGCTTGCCAAAGATGAAAGCGAAATGGGCATGGCTTTGTCAACTGCTCGTTCAGAAGCAAAAGCGGCTTTTGGTGATGATGCTGTTTATCTTGAAAAATATTTAGGCAAACCACGCCACATTGAAATTCAAGTTATTGGTGATGGGAAGGGTAATGGTATTCATTTAGGAACACGTGATTGCTCATTGCAACGCCGCCATCAAAAAGTATGGGAAGAAGCGGTTGCCTTTTGTCTTAGCGATAAACAAGCTAGTGATATTGGTGAAATTTGTGCAAAAGCTGTGCGCGATCTCAAATATTCTGGCGCTGGAACTTTTGAATTTCTATATGAAAATGACGAGTTTTACTTCATCGAAATGAATACTCGTATTCAAGTTGAACATCCAATATCAGAGCGCATCACTAATATTGATATTGTTTATGAGCAAATTCGTGTGGCTTTTGGCGACACCTTAGCCATAAAACAGAGCGACGTATCGTTTTGGGGGCATGCAATTGAAGTTCGTATTAATGCCGAAGACCCGCAAACATTTATGCCCTCCCCTGGATTAATTGAACATTATCACCCTGCTGGCGGTGTTGGTGTTAGGGTTGATGCAGCTGTTTATCAGGGCTATAGAATTCCGCCCTATTATGATAGTTTAATTGGCAAATTAATTGTGCATGGGAAAAACCGCCCCGAATGTTTAATGCGTTTGCGCCGAGCCTTAGATGAATTTGTGGTTTCTGGTGTAAAAACCACCCTACCCTTATTTCAGCGTCTAATTGAAGAACCTGATATTATTTCAGGCAATTATGATATTCACTGGTTAGAGAAGTTTTTAGCTAAAACTGAATAATCTTATGAAAAATGATGAAATATTTGATATTGAACTAACACCAGATTTAATAGTTCGAGCCTATATGGCTGGCATTTTTCCAATGTCCGAATCGGCTGATAATCCCGATATTTTTTGGGTATCACCTGAAATGAGAGGCATTATCCCTCTTGATGATTTTCATATTTCTAAATCTTTGCAAAAAGCCATTGCCAAGAATAATTTCAAAATCTTAATTGATAATAATTTCGAGGCAGTAATTAAAGCTTGCGCAACTTATGGCAGTGATAGAGATAGCACTTGGATAAACCAAACAATTATCGATCTTTATAGTGAATTATTTGAGCGCAAAATTTGTCACAGCGTTGAAGTTTACGAAGATGATAAATTAGTTGGCGGCCTATATGGGCTTTCTCTTGGATCAGCGTTTTTTGGCGAAAGCATGTTTCACAAAACTAGCAATGCTTCAAAAATTGCCCTCGCCTCTTTAGTTCATAGGCTAAAGCTCGGTGGATATAGTTTGCTTGATACGCAATTTATCACCCCACACCTTCACTCAATGGGCGGAAAAGAAATCACTCGAGAAGAATACGAAGAATTATTATCAAAAGCGCTCAAAACTAGTGGCGATTTTTATCGATTAGCTGAAGGAGGCACATCTTAAGATTGCATCCTAATTATATAAGAATAAAAGTGAAATAAAGCCAAAGCCGCCTTTGGTTTTATTTCTTCTTATTACTGAAGGCAAGTACACTGAGCAAAGCGAAGGACTTTCCTTCAAATTACATTTTATCGGTTTGTAGGAGGTGGCACATCGCTTGATATTTTACATTTCTCTAACCAAATATCATAAACAGCGTGATCAATAGCATTTAGTGCTGGACTATCGGCAAACATCCAACCTGTGAAAATACGAGTTATGTCTCCACGAAGATCCACTTGATCAACCTCAATAAAGGCAGTGGTTTGTTGTTCTTGCGCTGCGGAACGAGAGTGACAAGCACGCAAAGTTAGTTGTAATGCACCAAATTGTATGGTCTCACCAATATATACATCAAAACTAGTAAGGCGGCCTGTGATTTTATCTAAACCAGCAAAAGCTGCAACAGGATTGCTTATTGTTTCTGCAATGGCTGAACTAGACAGGATAAGCCAAATAAAAATTGAAGCGGTAATTGACGATATTTTTTTCATAAATATAATTTGCTTTTTTAAACTATTTTGGCTTCCAAGCATCATAATCAGAGCTTACAGATTGACGCTCACCAGATTTTAGTAAGCTTCCTTTGGGGCGATAGGCATCTTTTGTACCTGTCATGTTTGAGCGATGAGGCTTTTGCCAATCATAGGGCTGATAATCATCATCATCAGGTAAAATATCAACTCGATAATGTATCCAGCCGTGCCATCCAGGTTCAATCGCCGATGCTTCAACTGGGCCATTATATATTACCCAGCGTTTTTTGTTCTTTTTATGTATGTAATAGCGGTTGCCTGCCTCATCAGAGCCTACATATTTTCCATTAAGCCATGTCTGCAAGCGCATGCCCAATGTTTGTTTATGCCACCAGATAAATAATTCAGCGAATAATTGTTTCATTTAATTAGCCTCACATAGTTAAAAGCAAATAGAACTATATTGCCTGTAACATAGTGTTTGATAAAAGCACAACTTGAAACGATGAATTGCTGTATATTATTTCTATAATAATGAGATTTAGTGAAGAGGAGGTTTTGCTAGCACTTTTGCGCTATTTATCCTTGTAATAATTTATCTATATCACTTTGAATGGACATCATTTCAGCAAATTGACTTGCTTGATATTCTCTTGCGCTATCCATTTGCTTTTGGCGATCCTCTTCAACTGCCAGTCTTTCTTTTGTCCCATCAATTACATAGCAATTACCCTCAAGGCGTAATTGTCTATGTCCTGCAAGTATCCATTTAATTCTAGCTAAAATTGCAGCAGGTGAGATTGGTTTTGCGATTACTGCATGAGCGCCTAGCTTAATAGCTTTTTCAACCCAGCATTGGCGTGCTTCAGAAAGCATGATGATTATTGGCACAAGACACACAGGGTACATATTTTTATTGCGAATCATTTTTAAGAATGCTGCCCCATCAAAAGGTTTTACTTCCCATTCTAACAAAATAATATCAGGAGGATGTGATAATATTGAATTAGCCGCTCTTTCAGAATTATTATGCACCCTAATATCTCTAATAGCGCAACTTGCAAGAATGCCTCGCAATAAGCGTTGCATTTCGCTATTTGGCTCAATTACTAAAACTGAAAGGTCTTTTGCTTCTTTTGGTTTTTCCTGTGATTCTTGTGACATTTGTTTTTACGCTTTTACAGAACTCAAAAATATATTCAAAATAATGCACTTGACATAATAATAAAGATAGATAGCACGCACCCCATTAGGATTCGCACCAAAATACTTATTAATATTATTGCAAGTATCAGATGGCTTTAGCCAAAGAACTAAATAAAACCGTAGGTTTAGCTCAAAATCTAATTGTAAAAGATCAAAGTCAACATGTTCAAAAAAATAGGATTGTAAAAATTTCTATATAAATGAAAAAATAGTTTTCCCCAATCTTCACACTTTATACACTAGATTTAGTAATGGTGGGCACAAATAACACTAGAGGTAGATTTTTTTGATAAATATTGCAGTTGACCCAAAACTTAAAATCAGGCAAATATTTAATAGTTACGAAAAGCTATTTTCCTTTCAAGCGTTCAAGATGACGTGTTTTTTGCAAAAAGCGTGTTTCATGCAGCATAAGACGTGTTTCAAACATAATGAGTACTTCTGCCGATGGGTTTGCTGGCAAGGGCTTAATATTGTGCGCCTAAAGGATATTAAAAAATACGTGTTTTTCCTAAGGGGTAAGCCTAGGGTGAGATGTAAGATTGTTTTGAGTAATTATTTTTGGGGTACTTATTTATCTAGAAAATTGGCTTTTACGCAAGTTTTCTACTTCAAAAATATATCTAGTTGCCGTTCCTTGAAGTCTAACTCAACTATAGAGTTTGACTTAAGGTTTTTTGTTTTTGATATGAAATTGCCATTTTTTTGGCTTAAGGGTGTTAGATCACCTGATAATTTGGGGAATATGAATAATGCGCATTGAGCGTCACTTTACTAAGGTCAAGCAAACAGCTGCCATTAATGCAAGCAATATCGATAACGCCTATGATGGCATTGAATTTCGCAACACTTCTAGCGAAATACGTAATCCTGATGGCTCAATCGTATTCAAATTAGATGATATTTTGGTTCCCGCTAATTGGTCGCAAGTTGCCGCTGATATTATTGCGCAAAAATATTTTAGAAAAGCTGGCGTTCCAGCCGCTGTTAAAAAAATTGAAGAAAATGACGTACCCTCTTGGCTTTGGCGCTCTGTGCCTGACGAAGAAGCATTAGCAAAACTCCCAGAGAATGAGCGCTATGGCTCAGAAACAAAAGCCACACAAGTTTTTGATAGGCTTGTTGGTACTTGGACATATTGGGGCTTTAAGGGTGGCTATTTTAATGACGAGCAAGACGCTCGAGCGTTTTATGATGAATTGCGTTTTATGTTTGCCACCCAAAGAGTTGCGCCCAATTCCCCGCAATGGTTTAACACTGGCTTGCATTGGGCCTATGGCATTGATGGTCCAAGTCAGGGGCATTATTATGTTGATCCATTCACCAAAAAATTAGTACGCTCAAAATCTTCTTATGAACACCCACAACCACATGCATGTTTTATCCAATCAATAGATGATGATTTAGTTGGTGAAAACGGCATTATGGATCTTTGGGTTCGTGAGGCTCGCCTATTCAAATACGGCTCTGGTACTGGATCGAACTTCTCATCTTTACGTGGGTCTGGCGAAATGCTTTCAGGTGGCGGTAATTCGTCTGGTCTTATGTCTTTCCTTAAAATTGGCGATAGAGCGGCTGGTGCGATTAAATCTGGCGGCACAACTCGGCGTGCCGCAAAAATGGTGGTGGTTGATATTGATCACCCAGATATTGAAGAATTTATCAATTGGAAAGTTAAAGAAGAGCAAAAAGTTGCAGCGCTGGTTACCGGCTCAAAAATTGTTTCAAAACATCTAAGCGCCATTATGAAAGCATGTGTAAATTGCACTGGATCGGGCAATGATTGTTTTGATATTAAAAAGAACCCTGCCCTAAAACGAGAAGCATTAGCCGCCAAAAGATCGCTCGTTCCTGAAAATTATATTCAACGCGTTATTCAATTTGCTCAGCAAGGCTATAAACATATTGATTTCCCTGTCTATGATACTGATTGGGATAGCGAAGCATACCTTACTGTTTCGGGGCAAAACTCCAACAATTCCATAAGAGTAAGCGATGATTTTCTCAAGTCTGTTGAAGAAGATAAAGATTGGAATTTAATCGGTCGAGTTAAAGGCGATGTTATAAAAACCATTAAGGCTCGTGATCTTTGGGAATCTGTTGGCTATGCCGCTTGGGCATGTGCCGATCCGGGTATTCAATATCACACCACAATCAACGATTGGCACACCTGCCCACAAGCTGGTGATATTAACGCCTCTAATCCTTGTTCTGAATATATGTTTTTGGACGATACGGCGTGTAATTTGGCCTCAGTAAATCTTTTGCCATATCGTAATAAAGATGGCTCTTTTGAT
>JAMONS010000113.1 GCA_027065555.1 Hyphomicrobiales bacterium
CGGCTAGCAAATTTACGTGCTTCAGCAAGATATGCAAACGAAATTGTAAGAAATAATAGGGAAAAGTTTGATTTACATCCTTCTAAGATAATAGATCACAATGGCTTCCTATTAAAAGAAAAAATTGTACAAAATAAAAAAGATATTAGTAGATGGTTGGAGCAAGCAAATGATAAGAAGCCTCCTTATAAAACTCCAAAAATTGCTTTGCCACTTTTGTTACTAGGAGTGCTTTTGCTAATTCTGGGAGAAGTTTTGGGAGGAATTAATAAGTAAGTTTTTAACTTTGGCTCGCTGTCAAAGAAGTGCAAACTTCATAAAATTCTAATGCCAGCAATAAAACCATATCGTCATACCGATGAAAATCGGTATCCATTATACCTATAGATAAGCACAATCTAACATTGTTTTCTTAGTCCAAAAGCCTAAAAACTGCTACCTATGATATGATTTGATGATACGGCTGTATACCGTTTTCCAACGGTATGACATTGAGTTTTTGCTTTCTGTTTTTTACTTTCGTCTTAAACAAAATATACTATATCTATCCTAATACTTCCCATGACAGCGCTTGAATTTTTTGCCTGAACCACAAGGGCATGTATCGTTACGCCGAATACCTTTTGTCTGCTCTTCACTTAGCACAATCGAATTAAATTTATCCATTTCGTTTTCGCCAGTTTGTGGGTTTAGGTGCATTTGTTTTAGTGCTTGAGGCACTTCTGGCTCGGGTGGTTGCAACACGACATGGCTTAGTTGAGTTGTTACAAGTTCACGCATATTGGTGAGCAAACTATCAAATAATTCATAGGCTTCTTGTTTATATTCATTTAGCGGATCACGCTGCGCTAGGCCTCTCCAGCCAACAACTTTTGCTAAATGATCAAGTGTTGAAAGATGTTCACGCCACAAGCCATCTATTGATTGTAAAAGAATAGATTTTTCAACTTGGCGCATAATATCAGGTGTAAAAGAAGTAGTTTTTTGTGCCATTAAAGTGTCGGCCTCATCTTTTAGGCGCTCAATAATTATTTCTTGATCAATGCCTTCTTCCCCTGCCCAATCTTTAATTGGAGCATCTATACCTAAATAGGTTTTAGCGGCCTCTTGTAATTGCTCAATATTCCACTGTTCGGGATATGAGCGGGCGGGCATTGCTTTATGAGCAATAGATTCAATAACATCATGGCGCATATCGGCAATGGTATCAGAAACATTGTCATCGTCCATAAGTTCAAGACGTTGCTCAAATATAACTCTTCTTTGATCGTTCATTACATCATCATATTTGAGAATATTTTTACGAATATCAAAATTGCGTGCTTCGACTTTTGCTTGTGCGCGTTCAATCGCCTTTGTTACCCAAGGGTGAGTAATGCTTTCGCCTTCTTCAAGCCCGAGTTTTTCTAACATACTATCCATTTTTTCAATCGGGAAAATGCGCATTAGATCATCTTGTAATGAGAGATAGAATTTTGATAATCCTGGATCGCCCTGTCGTCCTGAGCGACCACGTAGCTGATTATCAATGCGGCGACTTTCGTGGCGCTCAGTGCCAATAACATAAAGACCGCCAGCTTTAATTGCTCTTTGTTTATCGGCTTCAACTTGGGCTTTGATTTTTTCTATTTCTTTTTGTCTTTTGCTTTCGCTTAAATCTTCATCAATCATTGAGATAAGCATATCGACATTGCCGCCAAGTTGAATATCTGTGCCACGACCTGCCATATTGGTTGCAATGGTTACAGCGCTTGGCATTCCAGCTTCGGCGATAATTTGCGCTTCTTGTTCATGGTGGCGAGCGTTTAGGACTTTGATATTTTTAGCGCCTTTTTTTGTTAGGATATCGGCCAAGCCTTCTGATTTTTCAATAGAAGTTGTACCGACAAGCACAGGTTGTTGTCTCTTTTGTGCCTCTAATACCAACTCTGAAATAGCTTCAAATTTTTCATTTGAAGTTCTAAAAATTGCATCATCTTCATCAATGCGAGTAATGTCTTTATTGGTTGGTACGGTGATAACTACAAGCCCATAAATATCGCCAAATTCTTCGGCTTCAGTATCAGCAGTTCCTGTCATGCCAGCGAGTTTTTTATATAGGCGAAAATAATTTTGGAAAGTGATCGACGCCATAGTTTGGTTTTCAGCTTGAATATCTGCGCCTTCTTTGGCTTCTAGTGCTTGGTGCAAACCTTCTGAATAACGACGACCGGGCATCATGCGACCAGTAAATTCATCAATGATTACTACTTCATTATTTTGTACGATATAGTCTTTGTCTTTTTGGAATAATTTATGGGCACGAAGGGCGCAATTTAGGTGGTGCACTAGTGTGACATTTTCGATGTCAAACAGGCTTTCACCCTTCATAAGACCCGACTTTGATAGATTTTCTTCTAAGCGCTCAATGCCCTGATCGGTAAAAGTTGCGCTACGGTGTTTTTCGTCAAGTTCAAAATCGCCCTCCTCTATAATGGGAACAATTTTATCTACTGTTTCATAAAAATCAGATTTATCTTCTGAGGGGCCAGAAATAATAAGTGGGGTACGTGCTTCATCTATTAAAATAGAATCAACTTCATCAACAATGGCGTATGCGTGCCCACGTTGCACCATTTGATCTCGTGCATATTTCATATTATCACGTAAATAATCAAAGCCAAATTGATTGTTTGTGCCATAAGTTACGTCTGATGCATAGGCGGCTTTTCTTTTCTCATCTGTGGTTTCTTGCACAATAGTGCCAACGCTTAGCCCAAGGAAATTATAAATCTCGCCCATCCATTTTGCATCACGCTCAGCCAAATAATCATTTACTGTCACGATATGCACGCCTTTATCGCTAAGCGCATTAAGATATACGGGAAGGGTGGAGGCTAGGGTTTTGCCCTCGCCTGTGCGCATTTCAGCAATAGCACGCTCATTAAGAACCATGCCGCCAACTAGCTGCACGTCATAATGGCGTTGACCTAACGTTCTTTTAGCCGCTTCTCTAACCGTTGCAAAAGCTGGCACTAATAAATCGTTTAACTTCGTACCCTCAGCTAATTGCTTGCGAAAATCTATTGTTTTACCTGCCAGCTCTTTATCAGAAAGCTTTTCAAATTCTGCCTCTAGAGCATTTATGGCATCAACTTTTGGTTGAAAGCTTTTAATGCGTTTGTCATTTGCTGTGCCAAACAGGCGTTTAGCAATTGTTGCTAAGACCATAATTATAAATATCCTTAATCTATATATTTATGTGAGATGTAAGAGCGGTACATTGTCTTGTCAATGACATGTTATCTATTATATTTAGATATGTTATTAATTTATATGCGTATAAAAATTGCTATAAATAATTAATACTCGCTTCTTTTATAAGAGTGCGATATCAATAAGCTTATAATTGGAATAAATATCTTTGGAATAAATGAAATGATAAAAAACCTTACTGCTAAAAAATTTGCTAAAACTGTGATTTTACCAAACCTAAAAAACATTAATTTTTCTATATTTTTGATAATGTTAGCCTTGTTGCTATTTACAAGCCCATCATTTGCCCAACAAGCAGATATGTCCCCAACAGATGTTGTAGCTAAAGTTGGTGGTGAAGTAATAATAGAGGCGGATTTAGGGTTTGCAGCAGAAGATTTGGGGCAAGAATTAGCAAATATTCCAGCTGATCAACAAAGAGCTTTTCTTATTTCAGTATTGATAGATATGAAAGTTTTGGCGCAAGCGGCCAAAAAGGAGAAAATGGAGGCAACTGAGGCCTATCAAATAAGATTGAACTATCTTGAGGATAGGGCTCTAAGGCGAGCATATTTCACTGATAATATTGGCCCAAAAATTACTGATGAGGCTGTTAAAAAATATTATAGTGAATTGGTGGCAGATTTTGAGCCAATTCAGGAATGGCGGGCACGGCATATTTTGGTTGCAAGCATTGATGATGCGCAAAGAATTATCAATGAAATTAAAGCGGGTAAGGGCTTTGAAAATGCGGCATTAGAATATTCTTCAGACACTAATAGTGCAAGAAATGGTGGGGACTTAGGCTATTTTAGAGCAAATGTTATGACGCCTCCATTTGAAGAGGGCGTTAAACAATTAGAAATTGGACAAATGAGTGAGCCAATTAAAACAGATTTTGGTTGGCATATTATTAGGCTTGAAGATAAAAGAATGAGCGCACCGCCAAGTTTTGAGCAAATGCAAACGCAATTACAACAGCAAATGTTGATTGAATTGTTTAATGAAGAAATAAAACAACTGAAAGAACAAGCAAATATTGAAATTACTGATCCCAATATTGCGACGCAAATTTTAGCACAAGAAAAAGCTAACAATTAAAAGCAATAATTAAGAGTACGTATACGACATGAAACTCTCGCCATTTACACCAATAAATTTTCCTGATGTGCCAGAAGTTTCTGGTGTGCAATTTGCAACTGGTGAGGGGGGAATAAAATATCATGGGCGTGATGATGTCCTATTGATTGAATTTTGCTCTGATACAGTGGTAGCTGGAGTTTTTACTAAGTCAAAATGCCCATCAGCGGCGGTTGAATGGTGTCGGGAACATTTGGGTAATAATGCACGTGCTTTGCTGGTAAATTCGGGTAATGCTAATGCTTTTACTGGCATGAAGGGCAAACAGGCAGTTAGGCTTAGTGCGCAAATTAGTGCAGATATTGTTGGTTGCGATATTGATGAAGTGTTTTTGGCTTCAACTGGGGTAATTGGAGAGGCGCTTGATGCTAATAAATTTATTCCTGTGCTTAAAGATTGTAAAAAGCGCTTAAAATCTACTAATTTGCTCAATGCTGCAAAAGCTATAATGACCACCGATACTTATCCCAAAGCTAATTTTGAGAGATTAAACATTGATGGCGTTGAAATAATTATTGCTGGCATTGCTAAGGGATCAGGTATGATTGCGCCTGATATGGCAACGATGCTTTCTTTTATTTTTACCGATATGCCTATAGAAAAACCTATTTTACAAGGCCTGCTTGCGCAATATGTGGGGGATAGTTTTAATGCAATAAGCGTTGATAGTGATACTTCTACTTCTGATAGTTTGATGATCTTTGCAACTGGTAGAGCGCAAGAAAAAGGTGTTTTCCCTATTATTGATATGAATGATAAACGCTTATCTTTATTTGGTGCGGCGCTTGAGCGTGTAATGTTTGATTTAGCCTTGCAGGTGGTTAAAGATGGTGAGGGCATTAGCAAATTAATGAAAATTACGGTCAGCGGTGCGCAGAGCAAGCAAAGTGCTAAAAAAATTGCTTTTTCAATAGGAAATTCGCCATTGGTAAAAACCGCTATTGCAGGGGAGGACGCTAATTGGGGTCGTATAGTTATGGCAATAGGCAAGGCTGGAGAGCCTGCAAATCGAGATAGGATTTCTATTGATTTTGGTGAGCATAGGGTGGCGATTAATGGTGAGCGAGCAAATGATTATTGCGAAGAAACATTGTCAAAATATATGAAAAGCCCAGAAATATTTATCAATGTTAATGTTGGGGTTGGTGAAGAGACTGCAACAATTTATGCGAGTGATTTAACCCATGAATATATTTCTATAAATGCTGATTATCGAAGTTAGGGTTATAACTTAAATGAAAGATCTGGTAATTGTTGTCGCTTGTGCATTAATTGATAGAGATAGAAGAGTGTTAATTGCTCAACGGAAAATGGGTGGCTTAAACGGTGGGCTATGGGAGTTTCCGGGTGGTAAAATCGAGCATGGTGAAACGCCTGAACAGGCAATTATTCGTGAATTAAAAGAAGAATTGGATATAGAAACCCAAAGTGCTTGTTTAGCCCCTCTAAGTTTTGTTTCGCACGCTTATGATAAATTTCATCTTTTAATGCCACTTTATATCTGCCGCAAATGGCAAGGAGAGCCAGAGGCGCTTGAGCATATTGAATTAAAATGGGTTAGGGCTAATCGATTGCGCGATTATGAAATGATAAAAGCAGATATCCCTCTCATTGCGCCCTTGCGTGATTTATTGTGAGAATAATTAAATGAAACTATTCTCAAAAGTAAAATTTATAAAAAACCAAAAAGGTGCAACGGCGATTGAATATGGCCTAATAGCTGCGCTGATTGCTGTTGGGATTATTGCAGCTGCAATTTTTCTTGGTGATGAAAATGCTGCCCTATATGAAGATATTTCAAATAAGGTGAAGGCTGTTGTTGATGCAGCTTTGGCAATTTTGGGTTGATTTTACAATATTTTTGTTAGGCTGATTTTTGCGCTTCCTGGGCGTAGTGGTTTTTGCTGGCTAGCATGTTGTGCCCAACCACTTAGCCATAGGATATCTAATGTTGCTCTGATACGGTTATTCTCATTGCTAGCAATTTTATTATATTTTTCAATGGCTTTGGCTAATAGGGTTTTTGTTATTGGTTTTGTTGGTCTCTCAAAAAGCGGGTTGCTGGCGCTAAGGTTTTTTAATTCCTTCATTAGAGCGAGGGGTGAAGCATAAGTTATCTCATAATGTTCAATATCAATTACTGGCAAAGTGAAGCCGCTATGTTGCAATAGAGTGCCTGCTTGTTTTATGTCAATGAAGGGAGCAATTCGTGCGTTTGCCCCGCCATAGATTTCGCTTTCGGCTTCAAGCCAAGCGCTTCGTAATTCATTGAGGGAATTTGCGCCAATTAGTGCTGAAATCATAAGCCCGTCTGGGGCAAGATATTTATGGATATTTTGCAAATAGCTTGGAACATTATTTACTATTTGCAAATCAAGCAGTGAAACTATTAAATCATAATTCTTTTTTGGGAAATGTAGGTTTTCTGCATCAAGCAAATTTTGTTTATTTGAGCTTCTTAGGGTTGCAAAACGGGTGAAGGAAATTTCATCTGTTGTAGAATTTGCTGTGTTTGGCAGGTTTTGCTCTATTGGGCCTATGATAATAGCATTTTTGAAATTGCGCTTTATTAGTTTTAATCTCTCTAATAAATCGTCATTTACTAATTTACTTACGAAATCAATTTTAGTGAGGGGGGTTTTTTCTAAGCGATTAGCAATTAGATCTCTATCAAATATCGTTACTATATTATTTGATTTTTGCGTTTTCATTTTGCGTCTCTGTTTTGCGTTTTTGTGAAAATAAGTCTTTATAGCGTTTTAATTTTTAGCAAATTGTGCAAGAAATATATATGCAAAATTCTACACTTCGTGTCAAAGAGCAAGATATAAATAGTTGGAAAAAAATATCTGCTAAAGTTAAAAATCAAGCAATAGGCTTTATTTATCCCCCCATTTGTATTCATTGTTATGAGCCAATAGTTGAGGCGCAATCTTTGTGCGCAACTTGTTGGTCTCGATTAAGAGCAATTAATGAGCCTCTTTGTCCTGTGCTTGGTCTGCCATTTGCTGTTGATTTGGGGCCAGATGCGCTTTGTGCGCAAGCGATTGCTAATCCGCCAATATTTGATAGGGCGCGCTCGGCCTTTATTTATTCTGATATACCGCTTGCAATAATCTCTATGTTAAAATATGGCGATAGGCCAGAATTGGCAAGGTTTTGCGCCCGTTTAATGGCTAATATTCTTGCTCCAATCCTTACTCCAACCTTTGCCCCCACTTTTGAAGATAGTCCAATTATTATTCCAGTGCCCCTACATTGGACTAGGCAATGGTCAAGACGCTATAACCAGTCAACAGAAATTGCACATGAATTGGCAACCATTTGTCAATTAGATATGGAAATAATGTTGGTGAAGCGAATTAAGCGCACTAAACGCCAAGTTGGGTTAAGTAGTTTGGATCGTGAGAAAAACACTATTAATGCTTTTGAAGCTGTTAAAAACGCAAATGATATTATTAAGGGTAGGCGGGTGATAATTGTTGATGATGTTATTACAACGGGTGCAACATTAAATGGGGTGGCAAAAGCTCTTAGAAAAATAGGAGTTAAAAAAATTGATGTTATTAGCTTTGCTCGGGTGGTTGTTGGGTCAGATAATTATTCTAAATTTATATAATATTGAAGCTTGATTTGAAATAAATAAATATCTACTAACATTGAAACCATAATTAATGAATGAGAAAAATATGTCTAAAGTTCAAATTTATACTACTCCTACATGCCCCTACTGCCATGCAGCAAAAAACTTATTAAATAAGAAAAATATTGAATTTGTTGAAATATCGGTGGTTAATCCTACGGTGAGAGAAAAAATGATGGAGCGTGCTGGTGGGCGACGCTCTGTGCCGCAAATATTCTTTGGTGAAACGCATATTGGGGGGTTTGATGATTTAGCGGAACTTGATAGGGAAAATAAGCTTGAGCCTTTATTAGAAAAAATAGGTGCTTAGGCAAAAATGAGTTTCGATCCCAAAATTGCTGCTATTCAATTATGCTCAAACCTAAATGTTAGCGATAATTTGAACTCAATAGAAAATTTGGTGAAAAAAGCAGCAAATGCTGGGGCAACTTATATTTTAACCCCCGAAATGTCACTTGCCTATGCTGGAAATTTGCAACAATTAGAAAAAATTGCTAACCCATATGAAAATAATGCGGACATTGCTACATGCGCTAGGATTGCAAAAAAATATCAAATATTTCTTCATATTGGATCTATGGCAATAAAGATTGAAAATAGTAAGTTTGCTAATCGCTCAATTTTGTTTTCTCCTAAGGGTTATATTGTTGATTATTATGATAAAATTCATTTGTTTGATGCCAATCCGCCAAATGAAAAACCATATAGGGAAAGCGATTATTATCAGGCTGGTAACAGGGCGGTTATAGCTAAGTGCGATAATTTTAATATTGGTTTTTCAATTTGTTATGATTTGCGTTTTGCCTCACTATTTAGAAAATTAGCGCAAGGCTCAACTCAAAATAGCAAAGGTCAAATGCAGGGCACGCAAATGAGGGGAGCGCAAATTATTGCAGTTCCAGCAGCTTTTACTGTGCCAACAGGTAAAGCGCATTGGGAAATATTATTACGTGCTAGAGCGATTGAAACAGGCTCGTTTATTATTGCGGCAGCGCAAAGTGGTGAACATGAAAATGGCCGTAAAACTTATGGGCACTCAATGATTATAAATCCTTGGGGTGAAATAATTACTAGTCTTAAAAATGAGGGTGAAGGTTTCATTATTGCAAAGATTATACTTGACGAAGTGCAAGAGGTAAGGGAACTTATACCTGCCATTAAAAATAATGTAGATTTTTTGTTAAGCGTTAACTAAAATGTGCCAATATACGCACAAATAGAGTTGGAAATTATTGTGATACAATATTCACTTATCTGCGAAAATAATCATAAGTTTGAAGCGTGGTTTAGAAATAGCCAAGCCTATGCACAACAAAGTGAAATGGGCATAGTATCTTGCCCGCTTTGCTCATCTGGCGATGTAAAAAAAGCTCTTATGGCACCCGCTATTTCTCATGTAAGCAAGCAAGATAATGAAGAAAATTTTGCTGAGCCAGTAAAGCCTATAGCAAGAAAAAATAATAAAATAGCTCTTGCAGCAGGACACCCACAACAAGATGAGCTTCGTGCAGCTATAAAAAACCTTCGTGATGTAGTTACCAAAGAAGCTGATTATGTTGGAGAAAATTTTGCTTTAGAAGCACGGAAAATTCACGAGCAACAAATTGAGCCTCGTAAAATTTATGGTGAGGCTACAAAAGAAGAAATTTCTTCTTTAGTTGAAGATGGCATTGATTTTTTACCACTGCCAACTCTGCCAGAAGAACATAATTAAGCACTTACAAAAAAATGCCGCACTAATTATTTATTCTTTTTTGCCAACAACATATAATTAACTGACATATCACGAGATCGACGCCATTGATCTTTTAATGGCGAGAATGTCACGCCACATCTATCAATTATCACCATATCCTCACGCTCCACCATTTTACTAATTTCTTCTGGCGTTAAAAACTTATCATAAGAATGCGTGCCCTTTGGCAACCAATTAAGAACATATTCTGCGCCAACAATAGCTAAAGCAAATGCTTTGGCGGTGCGATTAATGGTTGAAACTAACATTAAGCCGTTTGGCTTGACCAATTTTGCGCAAGATTTAAGAAAAAGCGGCACATTATTTACATGCTCCACGACTTCCATATTCAAAACCACATCAAATTCTATGCCGCTAGCGGCAAGTTCTTCTGCGCTTGTTGTTTGATAATCTATCTTAAGGTCGCTCTGTTTGGCATGGGCTTTAGCAATCTGGATATTTCTCTTGGCGGCATCAATGCCAGTAATATTTGCCCCAAGTCGCTTTAATGGCTCACATAAAAGACCACCCCCACAGCCAATATCAACTATTTCTAAGCCAGCAAGCGGTTGGGGCTTAGTACCATCGAGAGAAAAATGCTCAATCAGGTTTTCTCTTATATAGGCAAGGCGCACGGGGTTGAATTTATGCAATGGTCTAAATTTACCATTTGGATCCCACCATTCTTTAGCAATAGCGCTAAAACGGGCAATTTCTTCTTTATCTATTGTTGAATTATTCATGTTTATAACTTTATTTGATTTAACAAACTCATTTATGAAATATTACTACATGAACTAGTTAATTGCTCAAACTATTTTATTATTAAATCTAATTTAGCAATATTTTCTCTCTTCTCTAAGATAATTAGCGCTAAATTCAAAAAAAATTAATTTTTATTATAAATAAAAATTGCTTAGTTTTTAGGCAGTTCTCTGATTCAGCTATGAGTCACAACATGTTAATTTATTTCAGAATTTTTATAAAATCCTCCAAATTTTAGAATTTCAGAGTCAAGCCCATATTTGTAACTTTATGAGCTAAAGCCACATTGATATTATTAATATCTAACGCTAGTGTTAGCTCTTCAAAGTGCGGTTATTTTTAGTAAGATTTTCTTAAAAGGGGGAGTGTTTTTTTGTGGGGATGTTTCTTAAAAGAGGAAGCGTTTCTTAAAAGAGAGAGTTTTCTTTTGAGGGTGGTTTGAGGTTTTTGTCATAAATGTTGGCGGGCACAAGGCAAAACAGAGTAAAAACTAGTGAATATAGGCAAAAACTAGTGAATACCGGCAAAACTAATGAATATAAGCAATTTTTTAATTTAGATTTATTTGAAGGGGCAAGACAGAATGGATCAGAATATTTTTGCAGGATCTGAGCAGGTTAATATGAAACAACCGGTAGAGCAAAGCGCAAAGCAAAAGCAAAAGCAGGCGGCATTGGCTCGTAAAATTGAGCAATCAAACTCAAAATTATGGACACGTGTTCGCACTATTTTACGCTCTTCTGTTGGCGAGGATGTTTTTACATCATGGTTTGCACGTATTGAACTTGAAGAAATTGTTGATGATCTAGCCCATCTTTCTGTTCCAACTAGGTTTTTATGCTCATGGGTACAATCCAACTATAAAGAGCGTATTTTAGAAAGCTTTCAGGTTGAAGAAAAAAATATTACCCAATTACATTTCACAGTTCGCATAAATGGACAGGCTCGACCTCGTTTAACGCCAGTAATATCTGAAGAAGAAAACAGCTTAGATAATAATAAAAACTATGCGGCAATGCCTGCCATTCCAGTAAAGCCCGCCCGTCCCGATGCGCTTTCAGGTAGTGCGCTTGATAGGAAAATGACATTTGAAAATTTTGTAGTTGGCAGACCAAATGAAATTGCTTTTGGGGTTGCAAAGCAAGTGGCTCATGCAGCTGCAAATAATAGTGTTACATTTAATCCAGTTTATATCCATTCAAGTGTTGGGCTTGGAAAATCGCACCTATTAAGTGCGATTGCGTGGGCGGCGGGTGCAAATGATAGTTCTAAAAACATAGTTTATCTTACCGCTGATCATTTTATGTATCATTTTATAACCGCTGTTCAACGCCAATCAGCGATTGGATTTAAGGACTGGTTGCGTAATATTGATTTACTGTTAATTGACGATATGCAGTTTTTGCAGGGAAAATCGGCGACAGAATTTGGTCACACGCTTTCTGCTCTATTAACTGGTGCCAAGCAGGTTGTGGTTGCAGGTGACGCACCCCCAAGAGATCTTGATATGCTTGATGAGAGGGTTAAATCTCGTCTATCAGGCGGCCTAGTTGTACCAATTTCTTCGTTTGACCATGATTTGCGCCGAGCCATTGTTGCCAAACGAGCAGAACAGGCAACCGCTCGATTTGCAGGAGTTCATTTTCCCGAACCAGTGCTTGATTATATTGCCCACTCAGTTGCATCGCATGGGCGTGATCTTGATGGAGCAGTGAATAGATTAGTTGCTGCTAACCAGCTAACTGGTGAGCAAATTACTGTTCCTTTGGCTGAAAAAACTTTAGCAGATTTAATCCGAGCGAGAGAAACTCGTCGTGTGCATATTGATGATATTCTTAAAATTGTCTCACGACATTTCAAAATCGCTAAAAATGAAATCCTCTCCCCTCGCCGATCTCGTGATGTTGTGCGTCCAAGACAAATAGCTATGTATCTAGCAAAATCGCTGACCTCTCGCTCATTGCCAGAAATTGGCCGTCGCTTTGGTGGTCGAGATCATACTACGGTTTTGCACTCAGTACGCAAAGTGCAACAATTAATGAAAGATGATGGGAATTTAGAGCAAGAAATTGAATTGCTTAAACGTATGCTTGAAGAGTAATTCTATTTGCATATATTTGCTTTCATGGCTAAGGTTGCACCCCTTATAAATTTATAATTATTGAGATATATTCATGAAAATTAATATTGAACGCAATCATCTTCTAAAATCTCTCTCTCATGTTCATCGTGTTGTTGAGAAAAGAAACACCTATCCTATTTTGGCTAATGTGCTAATTCGATCCGATGATAAAAATGTTGAATTACGTGCAACGGATCTTGATATTGAGGTAAGCGAGCATATTTCTGCAATGATAATTGAGCAGGGATCAACTACAGTTCCCGCTCATACATTTTATGAAATTATTCGTAAATTAAATGATGGCTCAGAAGTTGAGTTAGAAGTTATTGATGGGCAAATGTCAATAAGTTCGGGACGCTCAAAATTTAGCCTTGCGGTTCTTAATTCTGATAGTTTCCCAAATCTAAAAGCAGAAGAATTTGAGCATGAATTTACAATGCAAGCCAAAGATTTGCGTGAATTAATTGAGCGTACGCAATTTGCTATTTCTAATGAAGAAACCCGATATTATCTAAATGGTATTTATATGCACACCCTTTCATCTGGGGGGGAAGAAATTTTGCGGGCGGTTGCAACCGATGGCCATAGAATGGCTCGTGCAGAAATAGCAGCGCCGAGCGGCGCATCTGGCATGGCTGGAATTATTGTGCCACGAAAAACTGTGAGTGAATTACAAAAATTGCTCGATGGCTCAAGTGAGCAAGTCAAAGTTCAAGTTTCAAATAGTAAAATATGCTTTTCTATTGATAATGTGATTTTATTATCAAAATTAATCGAAGGCACGTTTCCTGATTATGATCGTGTAACGCCAAAAGATAATGATAAAAAAATGCTGGTTAATCGGAACGATTTTGCTAGTGCCGTTGATAGGGTTTCAACTATCGCCTCTGATAGAGGCGGCAGGGCGGTTAAGTTAATCGTAAATCAAGGGCAGCTTGAACTTATTGTTACTAATCCTGATCATGGAACGGCCAATGAACAGCTTGGGGTTGAGTTTAGTGATGAGGGTTTTGAAATTGGCTTTAATGCTCGTTATTTATTAGATATCATTACGCAAATCCGTTCAGAAAATATTATTTTTATGTTTAATGATTCTGGTTCACCCACCCTAGTTCTTGAAGAAGATAATGATAGTGCTCTTTATGTCTTGATGCCTATGCGTGTGTAATCATGTCTTTTCCCACACGATATATTTCACGTGTGCGCCTAACTAATTTTCGTAATTTTGCAAATGCTGCGCTTGATTGTGATCATCGTCATATTGTGCTTTGTGGCGCAAATGGCTCTGGAAAAACCAATTTTTTAGAAGGCATTTCGCTGTTTAGTGCAGGGCGTGGTCTAAGGCGTGCGCCATTTTCTAATATGCTAAAAAATGATTTACACATAAATGATAATAACGACTGGGCTATTGCTATTTCGCTTGAGACTCAAAATGGCCCTATTGATATGGGTACGGGCTCATTTGGTAAGCAAGATGGGCGTATCGCTCGTATTAATGGCGTTAATGCAAAATCCATTATAGATATGAGTGAATATATTAGATTATTATGGCTTAGCCCTGATATGGATAGTATATTTCGTGGTTCTGCCTCTGAAAGGCGTAGGTTTTTTGATAGGCTAGTATCAACATTAATTCCTGATCATAATAGCACTTTAAATTTTTATGAAAAAGCTGTCCGCTCACGCAATAAATTACTTGAAAATGGTGCTGATAATGCTTGGCTTGATGCTATTGAAGCGCAAATGGCGCAATATGCGGGTGCGATTTACTTCTCACGAATTGATTGTTTAGGACATTTGCAGCTGCTGTTAGATGAAAATATTGATCAACTAGCTTTTCCAAATAGCCATTTAGCGCTTAGTGCTTTATTTGAAGATGGCCATGAGCCAAATTCTTCAAGTGCTTTGGAGTTTGAATTAATTAAATATTGGAAAAATTCAAGAAATATTGATCGTGCAGCTAAGCGCACATTGCTTGGTCCGCATCGGGTAGATTTTTTGGTAACTCATAAGCAAAAATCAATGCCCGCGGCGCTTTGCTCAACAGGTGAGCAAAAAGCGTTGCTTATTGGCTTAGTGCTTTCTCATGCAAGATTGGTGAAAAAAATGACAGGCATTACGCCAATTTTATTGCTTGATGAAATTGGTGCGCATCTTGATGTAAAAAGACGTGAAGCATTATTTTTAAGCTTAGACGAACTTGAAACGCAATGCTTTATGAGTGGCACTGATAAGATATTTTTTGCAGCACTTGGTAAAAAAGCTATGCATCTAAAAATAGATGAGGGGCAAATAATTGTTGAGGACTAATAAGTTCTTGGATATTTCCGATGAATTTGCTCAATAGAATTAATGATTTTCTCGCTTAATTTAATATCAATGCTGGCAATATTAGTTTTAAGTTGCTCGATTGTTGTTGCGCCAATAATTACTGAATTCATAAATGGTTTGGTAAGGCAATAGGCAAGTGCCATTTGGTTGGGATCAATATTATTATCTTTTGCCAAATTAACATAGGCACGAATGGCTGGCTCGCTATATTCATTTAAGCGCCAAAAATTACCAGAGATATCGCCACGTGAGCCTTTTGGGCAAGCGCCATCAAGATATTTACCGCTTAAAATCCCAGAAGCTAGTGGTGACCAAGCTAACAGGCCAACATTTTCTTGATGACTTAGCTCAGCTAAATCTAAATCATAATTTCGTTGCAATAATGAATATTCATTCTGTATGCTTACAAAGCGTGCTAAATTATATTTTGTGGCGAGTTCAAGGTATTTTGCAGTTCCCCAACAAGTTTCATTTGAGAGCCCAATAGTGCGGATTTTACCCTCCTTAATTAAATCATTAAGGGTTTCAAGATTTGCGTGCATTTCTTCAATATTCTTATTATTATCTTGCTTTGATGGATCATAGTCCCATGAGTTATGGAAGTGATAAGAGCCACGATTTGGCCAGTGAAGCTGATAGAGATCGACATAATCTGTTTGCAAACGTTGAAGGCTTCCCTCAAGTGCTAGGCGAATATTTTTTGGAGTAATTGGCGCATTATTACGAACATAATCAAAGCCCGCTCCTGTTATTTTAGTTGCTAAAATCCATTTGTCACGCTGTCCAGTTTTTTTGAACCATGTGCCAATATATTTTTCTGTAAGCCCTTGTGTTTCTTGTTTTGGCGGAACGGCGTAAAGCTCGGCCGTATCCATAAAATTAATATCTTTTTCAAGCGCTAATTCTATTTGCTCGTGCGCATCTTGTTCAGAATTTTGCTCGCCCCAAGTCATAGTACCAAGACAAATTTTTGACACCATAATGTCGGAACTGCCAAGCGCTTTGAATTTCATGTTATTTTCTCCAAGAAGTGCACGATAATAAAGTGGAAATACTATAAATAAAAATATATGATATAAATCTATTTAAGTTTGTTCAAGTCACAAAAGGGAATAACCTATGCGTTTGATAATTGTTACAGTTTTTTTAGCCTTTCTTGGTGCGTGTACCCCCACAATCCCACTTTCTCCTGGTCTTAGCGATCGAATGGATGTTGCAGGGGCGCAGTTAAATCGTAGTGATTCTATTGCAATTATCAATCATTTAAGAATAACAAAGGGCGTAGCACGTCTTTCTCTTGATACTGACCTTAATGAAAAAGCGCAAAAATTAGCTAATCAATATGGAGCAACTGGTGTTAGTCCTAAAAAACCAAAAGGGGTTGCGCAAATTCGAACAAGTGCAGGATATGTAAATTTTGCGCAAACATTTTCTGGGTGGCGCAATGAGAAAGTGTCTGAAGAAGTACTCATTGATGCTAATTATAGCAGGGCTGGTATTGGAGTTGCTTATGCGGCTAATTCAAAGAGTGGTACTTATTGGGTGTTATTATTGGCAAGCGGTTCAACGATAGCTGTTGCGCAATAATATGGATATTATTGAAACATGCGGCTATAAATGCCCAATTCCTGTTATTAAACTAGAGAAATATTTAGCCAATAAAACTAAACCAATAGAGGTTAAATTATTGGCTGATGATGAGTTAGCAATCATTGATATTCCGCTATTTTGCAATAAAAATGGATATGATTATCAAATTATCAAACAACAAAATAATGTTGTTTTTTTGATAAAAAGCCAATAATTTCACAGATAATTTAGCGGCTTATGCGGGGCTTTGGAATTGGCACTATTAGCTTTGTAATATTTTCCTCTATGGGTTTTATTGGCGCAATATAGTTTGGCCTAGTGCGTGGAAGTGGCACATTTCTTATGCGCCCTAATGAGGCAACATTAACTCTTGAGCCAATGACAATGTTTTTATTTAGAAAACTTGGTTGCCCATTAAGTCCATAGGGGAATTGTTTTTCTCTTGTAGCTACATAATCCCTAGCTTGCCCGCCGCAAATTAATGGGCGCATATCTTTGGCGCTGCTATCAAGCCTATTGCCTATCCTAGTAATGGTTTTGCCGGTGCCATTTAGTTCACCAGAAAACCCTTTGAGCAATAATTGTGCTGCCATTTCAGCCCGCCCTCTTTTTGATGAGGCACCAAGAATTATTACCATGAGATATTTATTATTTCGCTTTACGGTTGCTACAATATTTAATCCAGCTGAGCAGATAAAGCCTGTTTTCATGCCATCAGTGCCAATAAAGCCTGTCAGCAAATTATTGCGGCTTTGCAAAATCTTTGTGCCCAATTTTACTTCAGACGTTGAGAATAATCTATTATATTGCCTATATTGGGATTTAATCGTTAATGCTAAAATTGCTAAATCACGAGCGGTGCTAAATTGATTTTTATTATGAAGGCCATTGGGGTTTGTGAAATTTGTGCCGTTCATGCCAAGTTTTTTTGCGCTTTGGTTCATTTGCTTAACAAATGCTTCTTGTGATCCTGAAATTGTTTCGGCGAGTGCAACTGCTACATCATTTGCGGATTTTACTATTAATAGATATAACGCATCTTCTAGTGTGATAGCGCTTTCACTAGGCAAAGCGATACCATAGGGAGCTTTTTTAGCTATCTTTGACATAATTACAGGAGTTTTTAAGGTAACTTTGCCCTCTTTAATTGCCTCAAACACCAAATAAGAAGTCATTAGCTTGGTTAGAGATGCTGGATACCATGCAACTCCCGCATCTTTTTCATAAAGCACTTCACCGCTTCTCATATCTAATAATAATTGTGGCTGCGCTAATATTGGCTGAGAAAATGCTAGCAAAAGAAAGCTAAAAAAAATGAGAATAGAATTTTTTAGGGTTCGCATTTATTAAAGCCCCTAAAGGAGTGATGTTGGTACGGGCGGTCGGAATCGAACCGACACTCTGTTACCAGAACCAGATTTTGAGTCTGGCGCGTCTACCAGTTCCGCCACGCCCGCAACTGAACTAAAGCGGAATATAATCATAAACATCTTTTCGTCAATCATTATTACTTCATTGACTAGTAATTATTTGCGGTTATCCATAGTAATTTAACTTTATAATTACACTTTTCTTGCAGTATATTTTCTTAATTAGCGGCGAGTAGTTTCATCGCCATACTTATAGTATGCCTCAAAAACTACCCTTGCTACTCAAAAAACTACCCTCACAATAAAAGCGCAATTATAAAGTTAAATTACTATATCTAAAAGAATATTTTTGGAGAAATATATTGTTACGAAAATTATATGATTGGACGATGTCATTGGCTAAATCAAAACAAGCTCCTGTGGCGCTTGGGGCGGTTAGTTTTACGGAAAGTTCGTTTTTCCCTATTCCGCCAGATATTCTTTTAATCCCAATGGTCGTTGCTAAACCAAAAAATTGGTTTTGGTATGCTGGCCTATGCACAATAATGTCGGTGCTTGGGGCGTTAGTTGGCTATTTTATTGGATATGCATTGTTTCAAACTATTGGTCAGCCAATTTTAGATTTTTATGGTGCTGAGCATTCATTCGATAGATTTGTTGCATGGTATGATCAATGGGGTGGTTGGGGTATATTTCTTGGAGCGGTTACTCCCTTTCCATATAAAGTTTTAACAATTTTTTCTGGTACAGTGGGTTTTGACCTTATTACCTTCATAATTGTATCGATAATTGGTCGAGCATTTAGATTTTTCTTAGTTGCAGCGCTACTATATAAGTTTGGTGAGCCAATTCGTATTTTTATTGAAAAGCGTCTTGGATTAATGTTTATATTATTTTGTGCCCTATTAGTTGGCGGTTTTGTCGCAGTAAAATTTATTTTTTAGGATTAGGTTATGAATATAAATTCAGTTTCAAAAAATTCATCACGAGCCAATAGCGCTTTTTTAATCGGGTTTTTTACCATTTTGGGAGCATGGGCTTTTGAATTAATAGGTGGCTATCAGCCTTGTGAGCTTTGTTTGCAACAACGCTTGCCCTATTATATTGGCTTGCCAATTTTAGTCTTAATAATTGCTTTTTGGGATAGGATACCAACTATTTTTCGCATAGTGCTTACTTTAATTGTTGCAGCAATTTTTGCATGGGGTGCTTATATGGGCACATTTCATGCTGGATTTGAATGGGGATTTTGGGAAGGGCCTATATCTTGTGCAAGCCCAAGTGAAAGCACAGGTCTAAGTTTTGACGCTCTTAATGATTTAAGCAATGCGCAAGTTGTGCCATGCGATAAGCCACAATTTCGTATGTTTGGAATTAGCTTTGCAGGCTATAACGCTATTATTTCAAGTATTATATTTGTAATTTTGCTTCTATCTGCAAAGGGGCAGTATAATAGAATGAAAAAGAATAGTTAAGCTTTATCCTTCGGGTAATATGCGGTGCGGGGGTCTGTGCCCATCAAGAAAAGTTTTTATGTTAACTAGAACGGTTTCACCCATTTCGATACGACCTTCAAGTGTAGCTGAGGCCATGTGGGGCGTTAGAAGGACTTTATTATCCTTTGCTAGAGCTAGTAATTTTGGGTTCACGCCATTTTGATGTTCAAAAACATCTAAGCCAGCACCGCTTAAGTGATTTTTCTCAATCATTTCAACCAAAGCATTTTCATCAATTAATTCTGATCGGGATACATTAATTAAAATGGCGTCAGGTTTCATTAGCTTAAGGCGCTCTCTATTTATTATTTTCTCGCTTTGTTTGGTCAGCGGAATATGAAGCGATAATATATCAACTTTTTCAATTAGCTGATTAAGAGAAGTAGACCAGCTAGCATTAAGTTGCTCTTCAATTTGGCTTGGGCGGCGGGTACGAGAATAATAATGAATATCAAGACCAAATGCCTTCGCTCTAGTGGCAACCGCTAGACCAATACGCCCCAAGCCAACAATACCAAGAGATTTCCCCCTTAATCGCCGCCCCAACATCCAATTTGGTGACCAGCCAGAAAATTGTTTTGTAGCGGTTAGGATTTGTGATCCTTCAACTAAACGACGTGGGATTGATAGCATAAGTGCCATTGCCATATCGGCGGTGTCCTCGCTCATGGTGCTTGGGGTATTGGTTACAACTATTGAACGTTTTGAGGCTGCGGCAATATCAATATTGTCAATTCCATTACCAAATTGCGCAATTAGTTTTATGGTTTTTGGCAATCGATTTATCACATTTTTATTTAGCGGATCTGTAATAGTTGACAGTAAAACCGTATGGTTTTTTGCGCCACTAATAAGTTCTTCTTCGCTTAGAGGTCTGCCATGTTGATTAAATTGCACGTTAAACAAGTCATTCATGCGGGCTTCAATTAATTCTGGCAATTTTTGGGTTACAAAAATACTTGCTTCATTTTTTAGCAATATATTTCTTCCTCTTATTTTTACGTTAAGCTTCACATTCTAGAGTAGTTTATAAAAAAGGAACAGCCTTTATGTATCTATCAAATCAAATAATTATTCTTAAAAAAACATCATATAGAATAATTTATGGATTTACTTTAGTTTTATTGCTTATTTTATTCTATTCTAATTTGCCAGCTTATGCACAAAGCTCAGCTACTTCCGCTACAATAGGTAAATCATCAGGTCTAAAATTACCTCGTTTTGTTTCAACCCATTCAAAGCCAATTAATATTCGTGTTGGGCCGGGCAAGAAATATGATATTGCTTGGGTGTTTGTTAAATCTGGTGTTCCGATTGAAGTGATAAATGAATTTGATACTTGGCGAAAAATTCGTGATTCTAAGGGCGCTGAGGGCTGGATTCACCAAGCTTTATTATCTAACAAACGCACGGGACGAATAAATATTTCTAGTGATGAGCAAATATTTCTTTATGCAAAGCCGATGGAAAAATCAGATATTTTAGCTAAAATTGGAACAGCTTATCCTTTGGTGATTAAGCAATGCGATGGAAATTGGTGCGAAATTATCATCAAATATGAAAATGATAGGGAAAAACAAATTTCCTTAAATGGGTATGTTAAACAGTCCACTATTTGGGGCGTTTATGAGCAAGAAAAATTTGAATGATTATTGAATTCTTTTAACACGCATAACTACATTTACAGAAGTAATTTCCATTCCTTTTGGAGCTTTTGGTAGGTTTTCTAGCATAACAGAATCTGTTGGGATATCTATAACATGCTGATCATCTTCAACGTAAAAATGGTGATGATCTGTTGTGTTAGTATCAAAATATGATTTGTTCTTATCAATATGAATTTCACGCAATAGCCCCACTTCAACAAATTGGTTTAAGCTATTATAAATGGTTGCTAGAGAAATTTTATAACCAGTTTTGCTTGCTTCATCATGCAATGTTTCAGCGCATACATGGCGATGATTACCAGTAAATAATAGTTTTGCTAATGCAGTGCGTTGCTTTGTGGGGCGTAATCCAGCCATACGTAGCACTGCCAATAAACACGGGCTATTAATGGATTTAGCATTTGTGGGTTGGCTTAATTGAGAAGAATTACTTTGCATTAAATGACTTATTTCTATGTTAATTGCAGCAGAACATAGTTTGTTGGCGCAAGAAACGCAAGGGCAAGTATCAAGTGCAAGTATCAAGGGCAAGTGTAAAGTAACTAGATAATCTGTTGCTGGTGGGTTAGTTATTGTCAAACCAGCCATTTATTAAATCTACTAAAGTTTGTGGGCGTTGGTTATTTTGCTCATTATTTACATTGTTATTGCCAATATTATTTATTGGATTAGGAAGAGTGTGTAAGCTTGGAAGGGGGGAGGGCGATAATCCTTGATGTGCCTTTTTCATGAAGTCACTCCATAATATAGCAGGATAAGAGCTGCCTCCAACGCCTTTCATTGGCGTGCCATCATCATTGCCAATCCATATTCCTGTAACCATATTTGCTGAATATCCAACAAAAAAGGCGTCCTTAAAACCTTGCGTAGTACCTGTCTTACCAGCTATTTGCCAGCCTGCTAATTTGGCTTTTTTACCTGTGCCTAAACTTATGGCGCTTGAGAGCATATCGTTTATCATAGCAACATATTGCGGCTCAATTACTCGACCAGGTCCTGCTGGAATGTTTTCATAAAGTATTTCGCCGTTCGTTGTTTCAATTTTGGTAATAATATTGGCTATCACCCCAATTCCACCATTGGCAAATGGTGCATAGGCGGCGGTTAATTCAAGCAATGATACTTCTTGTGTTCCAAGCGCTATTGAGGGAACGGGTTTAAGGGGCGATGAAATACCAAGTCGCATTGCGCTATCAACGACTTTTTGTGCACCAAGATCGATTGCCAAGCGAGCAGCAACAGTATTGAGCGAATTAACCAGCGCATCACGCATTGTAACGGCGCCGATATATTCATTGCTATAATTTTTTGGCGACCAGCCCTTATAGGTAAATTGCTCGTCTTGTAAGATGCTGTCTGGAGTTAGGCCTGCCTCAAGTCCTGCAAGATAGACAAAAGGCTTGAAGGAAGAGCCCGGTTGGCGGCGTGCAGTTACGGCTCGATTATATTGGCTTTTAGCATAATCTGTTCCGCCAACTATTGCCCTTATTGTGCCATCTGCATTCATCGCAACTAATGCAGCTTGTGAGAAATTCTTTTCTTGCCCATATTCAAGCACTACTTCGCGTACAATAAACTCACCATATTTTTGTAAATCCCAATCAATGGTAGTTGTTACAATTACGTCTTGTTCAATGTCGCCAATATAGGATTTCATAAGCGCTTCAACCCAATCGGCAACATAATATTCAGCGCCTACAACTTTGGTGCGAATGCGTTTGTTGGGATCAATGGCGGCAGACTTAGCTTCTTCTTTTGAAATATAACCATCTGCGGCCATTTCGTTTAATACGATACGGGCACGCTTTGCGGCTTTTTCGGGGTTTTTATCAGGTGATAATCTTGATGGTGCTTTAAGCACACCTGCTAAAATTGCAGCTTCCCCTAGCGATAGATTGCGAGCAGATTTACCAAAATAGCGTTGTGTTGCAGCCTCAATGCCCCAAGCCCCTGCGCCATAATATACCCGATTTAGGTAAAGCTCTAATATATCGTTTTTTGAATATTTATTCTCAAGCCAAACTGCTAACAATGCCTCTTGAATTTTGCGGGAAATAGTTTGCTCGGGAGTTAGAAATAGGTTTTTGGCAACTTGTTGGGTAATTGTTGAGCCGCCATTACCGCTTAAAGGATTTCTGCCTTCGCTAACATTGATACGCATAGCGCCAAGAATTCCTATTGGATCAACGCCAAAATGGCTCATGAAGCGCTTATCCTCAATCGCCATCATGGCAGCTGGCACGTAATAGGGTAATTCACGAATAGAAACTGCTTCACCGCCCATTTTACCACGATTAGATATGAGTTTGCCATTGTCTGAAATAATACGAATATTTGCTGGGCGATCTGGCACTGCCCATGTATCGGCTGCGGGCATTTGCAAAGCAAAATAAATAATGACGCCAATAAGGGCGATGATAGCCCAAATGCCTAAGATAAAACCCCAATAAAGAAAAAACTTAAATAGACCAAAAAAACTAAAACCCTTAGTTTTGCGCTTGTTTGTTTTTTTGCTGTTAGTTTTTCGTGAAGTAACCTTGCCTTTTTTTAATGCTTTAGAGCTTTTGCGAGTTGGTTTTGTACCTTTGCGTCTTTTGGACTTATTCTGCCCAATTCGATCATTTTGTGAAAGTCGCAAATCCATTATTATCTCTTTATCTCGCTATATAAATTTTTGGCGAAATTTTTGCGCAATTAAGCGCTTAAATTGTGGGTAATATTAATATGTCCATCAATGCTAAATGTGGCTGATATATGAAAATACAAGCTTAGGGTTAATTAAACGTCCAAATTCACTACATTTAGTGCATTATTTTGGATAAATTCACGCCTTGGCTCAACTAAATCACCCATAAGTTGTGAGAAAGTTTCGTTTGCTAAATCGCTCTCTTTGATTTGAACCTGCAAAAGAGTGCGCACATTAGGGTCAAGCGTTGTTTCCCATAATTGCTCGGGGTTCATTTCTCCCAAACCCTTATAACGCTGTAAACTAACGCCCTTGCGCCCAATACTTGTAATCTCCTTAAACAAAGATGATGGGCTATAGATTGGTATTGATATATCTTTACGTTTAATAGAGCCAACACCTTTGAACAAATCGTCAAATTTATTGGTGATGCTTAAGATTTTTCTGGCATCGCTTGAGGCAATAATATTTGCATCAAGTATGTGTACTTCTTCAACCGAGCGAATAGTGCGAGTGAATTTTAGACCTTCAACCTCATCATAAGAGCCAGCCCAACCACGCTCAACCTCATCAGATATTGCATCTAATCTTTTAGCAATATTACTTGCTAATTCAACGGCCTTGCTCTCATCACTAAGCGCATCTTTATTAAATGCTCCAGCAATGGCGGCTTGCTCAACAATAGATCTGTTATAGCGATGGTTAAGCGCATTAAGAGAGAGGACAAGATCTCGTGCATTTTGCACAATATTAATTAGATCTGAGCCAATATGTTGTGTACCATCATGCGAGGTAAATAGCGCATCATCTGATCCAGTGCTAATCAGATAATCTTCAAGCGCTGTTTCGTCTTTTAGATATTGCTCGGACTGCCCACGCTTAATTTTATAAAGAGGGGGTTGTGCAATATAAAGATGCCCACGCTCAATTAATTCAGGCATTTGCCGATAAAAGAAAGTCAATAATAGCGTTCTAATATGCGCGCCATCAACGTCGGCATCAGTCATGATAATGATTTTATGATAGCGCAATTTATCGGCGTTAAATTCTTCTCGCCCAATTCCTGTGCCAAGTGCGGTTATTAGTGTGCCAATTTGCTCAGAACCTAACATACGATCAAAGCGAGCTCGCTCAACATTGAGGATTTTACCTCGTAGTGGCAATACGGCTTGTGTTGCTCTATCACGCCCTTGTTTAGCTGATCCGCCAGCGCTATCCCCTTCTACAATAAATATTTCAGATTTTGCAGGATCACGTTCTTGGCAATCGGCAAGTTTCCCCGGTAGGGAGGATATTTCTAGCGCTGATTTACGCCTAGTTAGTTCTCGGGCTTTTCGTGCGGCTTCTCGAGCTGCGGCAGCTGATGCAACTTTAAGCACAATATGCTTGGCCTCATTTGGGTGTTCTTCAAACCATTGTGAAAGTTTTTCATTTATGCAGCTTTCAACTACGGGGCGAACTTCTGAGGATACTAATTTATCTTTAGTTTGTGAAGAAAATTTAGGGTCAGGGACTTTAATTGAAAGTACACAAGTTAGCCCCTCACGACAATCATCGCCAGTTAGTGAAACTTTTTCTTTTTTTGTAATGCCCGATCTTTCAGCATAGCCGTTAACTTGGCGAGTAAGCGCCCCACGTAGACCTGCTAAATGCGTGCCGCCATCACGTTGTGGAATGTTATTGGTAAAGCACAAGACATTTTCGTGATAACTATCATTCCACCATAAAGCGGCTTCAACAACAACATCGTCTTTTTCTGCTTTTATGATTATCGGATCATCAATAAGTGGTGATTTTGATCTATCAAGATAACGTATATAGGCCTCAAGCCCGCCTTCATAATAAAGTTCGGTTTCAACTTTTTCTGGGTGGCGAAGATCTTGTAAAATAATTCTAACACCAGAATTTAGAAAAGCTAATTCACGTAGGCGATGTTCAAGCGTTTTATAATCAAACTCAATCATAGTGAAAGTATCGGTTGAGGGCATAAAGCTAAGTTCAGTGCCAGTTTCTTCTCCTGCTTCACCAGTGACTTTTAGTGGCTCGTCTGCCACGCCATGTGTAAAATTTATTTCATGGGCCTTGCCAGAGCGTTTAATTTTTAATTTTAACCAAGAGGAAAGCGCATTAACAACTGATACGCCAACCCCGTGTAAACCACCTGAAACCTTATATGAATTTGAATCAAATTTACCACCAGCATGTAGCTGTGTCATAATAACTTCGGCAGCGGAAATGCCTTCTTCTTTATGAATATCGGTAGGAATTCCACGTCCATTATCTATTACGGTAACCGAGCCATCGGGGTTTAGCGTAACATTAACCATATCGGCATGTCCTGCTAATGCTTCATCAATAGCATTATCGAGCACTTCATAGACCATGTGGTGCAGACCAGAGCCATCGTCCGTGTCGCCAATATACATGCCGGGGCGTTTTCTTACTGCATCTAAGCCTTTGAGAACTTTAATAGAATCAGCGCCATATTCTTCAATAGCAGCTTTTTTTTCGTCAGACATTTTTTCTCGAATCAATATTGGTTTATTACTCATCTTTTCTAGCTTATTTATAGGATAATTCAAAGCTTGT
>JAMONS010000114.1 GCA_027065555.1 Hyphomicrobiales bacterium
AATAATTGGACCTCTATTATTTGGGATGTTAGCGCTATTGTCAGGTATTTTCATTACCTATACTGGTAAAATGATAATTTCTCCAACTGCTTCGTCAATCTCTAGCATTGCCATTGAAAACCATTTAAAATGGTATTTTGCAATGTTCTTAAAACCGATAATTCTATTGTCTGTTATAACATGGGCGCTTGGTGCTTTATTATTCTTTAAGCTAGATGCAATTCGTAGATTTCTGCGCTCTGTTGATGATGGCTTTAAGTGGAACTTTGATATTGGTTTTGATTGGCTAATGTTCTCGCTAATTCGTTTTGCTGATATGATTACTCGTTTTTGGCATCATGGGCGGCTTGAACTTTATATGATTGTGGTTTTTGTAGCACTTGGAGTGGCTGTTATAGCGCCATTGATTATTAATAATGCTGTGCCAGCAATGCCAACAAGCATTCCCTCGCTTACCTTTTATGAGTGGAGCGTGATATTGCTGGCAGCCGTTGGGCTCATTGCTATGTTGGTTGCTAAAACACGCTTGGTGGCTATAGTTTCTTTGGGTATTCAGGGTTTTGCGGTGGCACTAATATTTATGCTATTTGGCGCACCTGATTTGGCCTTTACGCAATTTATGGTTGAAATTCTAACTGTTGTTATTCTGGCTCTTGTGATGTCTAGATTATATTTAGATAGAAGAGATAATCGTATGTTTGAAGATATTTTACGTGATGGCTCAATAGCCTTAGTGTGCGGGGTAGGGATCACCATGTTGTTGATTTCTGTTGTGCAATATCCGATTGATTTACGCCTAACTGATTTTTTTGCCGCCACTTCTTTACCCATTGCGCATGGTCGAAATATTGTAAATGTGATTTTGGTTGATTTTCGTGGTCTTGATACGTTTGGAGAAATTGCTGTTGTGATGGGGGCTGGCATTGCAGTGCTTGCACTTATTCGTATTAGATCTGGTGGGCGACAAATTGGAATTGGTGCAAAAAAGAGCAAGCCAAGAGGAAAATCAAGTAAAGCTCAAAAAACCACAACTGCTAGTAAAGCTAAAAATATTTCTGCTAGTAAAGTCAAAACCAAAACAAAGATGACAAAGGCTAAGCAAAAAACCATAAGGCCTATACGAAAAAACAAAGGAGCAAAGGCATGAATACTGTAATTTTTCGCACCATTGCGCCAATTTTAGTAGCTATTATGGTAGTGTTTTCGGTGTTTATTTTATTGCGTGGACATAATGAGCCGGGGGGCGGTTTTATTGGTGGTCTTATTGCAGCATCTGCCATTGCGATTTATGGTATTGCGGCAGGAGTTGAAGAGGTGCGTAAAGCTCTTAAGTTTGATCCTATTGCCATTGCTGGGTTTGGTGTGTTTATTGCAGGGCTTGCAGGGCTTTTATCGTATTTTTATCAGGTGCCATTTTTAACGGGTCTTTGGGCATATTTAGATATTGGCCCTAGTAAAGTAGCTCTTTCAACGCCTTTATTATTTGATATTGGGGTTTATTTTGCAGTGCTTGGCACTATTGCGGCCATTGCTCTAGCTTTAGAAGAAGATGAGGAGGGTAAATAATGGAAATAGCTCTTGCTGTTTTAATCGGTATGTTTTTTACGGTTTCAATTTATCTATTGCTCTCGCGTGCAATAATTCGCATGTTGCTCGGCATTGCAATTTTGGGCAATGGGGTAAATCTGTTGATCTTTACCGCTGGTCGCCTAACCAAAGAAATTCCGCCAATTATTCCAATGGGTCAAGAAACATTAATTGAGCCATTTGCCAACCCCTTGCCCCAAGCGCTTATTTTAACAGCTATTGTTATTGGCTTTGCTTTATTTACATTTTTGCTGGTGCTTGGATATCGTGCTTATCAAGAACTTGATGCTGATGATACTGATACAATGCGATTAGCTGAACCTGAGCGAGCGCCACGCCCGCCATTGAGTTATTAAGGGTAATATAAATGGCCGCAGATAAAACAAATATTGTAGAAAATAACGAACTACCAGTTGCAATGATTGATGTTGCAACCAGCTTTGCTGATTGGCTAATTATTTTACCAACTACAATAGCGCTAATGGGTGCGGCATTACTTATTATGTTGCGCTTTAACAAAGCAATTCAGGCTGGCCTAGCAATATTGATCGTTATTGGAATTATAATATTAGAAATTAGACTTTTTCTTAATGTCATGGAGTTTGGAACGCAATCTATGACAATGGGCAAATGGTTGCCGCCATTTGGTATTAGTTTCACCGTTGATGTCATTAGTATTGGCTTTGCATTAGCTGGAGCGATTGTTACACTTGCCGTTCTTATTTATGCGCAAGCTGATATTTCATCTCGTGAGGTAAAATATGGTTTTCATTCTTTAGTCCTATTATTGCTTGCTGGAGTTACTGGCGCATTTATGACGGGCGATTTATTTAATCTTTATGTGTGGTTTGAAGTAATGTTAATCGCTTCATTTGGTCTCATCATAATGGGTGGTCGAAAAATTCAACTTGATGGCGCAATAAAATATGGCTTCCTTAATTTTCTTGCTACCACATTTTTCCTCATTTCACTTGGTTTGATTTATGGATTGTTTGGCACTTTGAACATGGCTGATATTAGTCAAGTTTCTGCACAAGCGCCCATTGGCCCTTTAACAGCGATTGGAGCTTTGTTGCTGTTAGCTTTTGGCATGAAGGGTGCAGCTTTTCCTGTTAACGCATGGTTGCCTGCTTCTTATCATACGCCGCATCCTGCTGTCTCAGCACTGTTTGGTGGCCTGCTAACTAAGGTTGGCGCTTATGCTTTGTTGCGCTCACTATTATTAATAATGCCAAGTGCAAGAGATTTTTTAGATCCAGTTATTACCTTTTTAGCAATAGCTACACTTATCCTCGCACCACTTGGTGCTTTGGCGCAAACTAATTTACGCCGTGCTATTGGCTTTTTACTTATAGGGGGCGTTGGCTCTGTTTTAGTTGGGCTTGGTGTGCCAACCATACGTGGGGTAGCGGGTGCATCAATTTATATTTTCCACTCTATGCTAACAATATCTGCGCTTTATTTGATGGCGGGCTTGATTGAGCGCATAATGGGCACACAAGACACCAGAAAAATGGGCGGGCTTTATTCTGCTAGTTCATGGCTTTCTATCCTGTTCTTAGTGCTGGTTTTTGCGGTTGCTGGCTTGCCTCCATTCCTAGGGTTTTGGCCTAAATTATTGCTCATTGAGGCAAGTCTTTCGCAAGGAGATGTTTGGCTTGTAGTTGCTTTAGTTCTTAACTCATTGCTTACAACTATTGCGGGAACTCGATTATGGGCACATATTTTTTGGCGAGCAGGCCCCATTGGTGAGAATTCAGAACAACAGAATAAGAAATTAAAACCTCTAACTCTTAGAGAAAAATATCTATGCGTCACGCCCACAACAATTTTGGTGCTTTTCATTGTATTTTTTGGACTAAAACCCGCTATGATTTTTGATGCTGGGCGCATGGCGGCATATGGGTTACTTGATAAGAGCGAATATGTTGAAGTAACTGGTTTAGCTGACCCAACTAAGGAGAAAGTAGAATGAATTTTGCGCTAGGTTCAATAGTTCTCGCTTTAATTTGGGCAGCCATTACTGCAAGTTTTACATTGTTAAATTTAATACTTGGCTGGGCAATAGCGTTTATGGCTCTTTGGCTAATTCGAAAAAACCTTGCAAGTCCCGTGGTATTTTCAAAAGCACGTAAAATTGTAGCGCTTGGAGCTTTGTTTTTTTATGAATTGGCTCGTAGTGCCATAAGAGTTGCTCTTCTTGTTTTGACGCCAAATATGAAGGCGCAATTAAAACCGGGTTTTATTGCTTTTCCTCTAACTGCCAAAAGTGATGGTGAAATAACATTACTAGCAAACTTAATAACTCTTACCCCTGGTACTTTAAGTGTTGATGTTTCAAAGGATAGAAAATTTCTCTATGTGCATGCGCTTTCTGTCACGGATAAGGAAGCTCTTATAAAATCTATTGCTGATGGTTTTGAGAGTAAAATAATTGAGGTGTTCAAATGAGTAGTGTTGAATTTTTGAATTTTGCTGGGACAATTTCTTTTGGAATACTTAGCCTTGCTTTCTTTCTAACCACTATACGTATTATAATTGGCCCCTCGCTGCCTGATAGGGTGATAGCGCTTGATTTATTGGTCTATATTGGAATTAGCTATATTGCAGTGGTAGTTATTTACACAGGCTATTTCCTCTATCTTGATATAGCGATTGCTTTAGGGTTGGTTGGCTTTTTGGCAACTGTTGCATTTGCACGTTTTATTTTACATCGTGGGAAAGCAGATGAGACAGCTAAAAAATCGGATAAGGAAACTAGTTCATGATAGTTACAATTTTTCAATATTTCTCAGGGTTTCTTATGTTAGCAGGTTCTGCCTTTTGCTTACTGGCAGCGGTAGGAATTTTAAGATTGCCAGATATTTATACTCGTATGCACGCAGCATCTAAAGCTGGGACAATGGGCACTGGCCTATTGCTTACCGCCATTGCTTTTGTGGCGTTTGATAGCGCAATTATTTTGCGAGCCATTGCGGCGTTTGTATTTTTGTTACTTACAGCGCCAGTTGCCGCTCATTTACTGGCACGAGCTGCTTTTTTAACAGGGCATAAGCCAACTGAAATGACCGTTATTAATGAATTAGATATTAAGAAGTTAGATAAGTAATTTCAATTACTCGTGTATGTTCGTTCTAAGGTCGTTGTTTCCCCTAACTAATTTTCTTGGCATTTCGCTTGAATTTAGAGCAAAAACCATTGCGCCCTAAAGAGTTAATTGCGATTAAGCAAATCAACTAGCTCTCAAATAGATAATATGTTTGAAATTCTAATTCTTCTCTATGAGAACAAAACCATATAGCTGTTTTATGTAAGTTATACGCCTGACTTATCCTCCTGCCTTATTGATGCGATTATAGGAATATAGTCCTATTAATTATTTGGAGGTAAAAATGTCAATTTATATAGAAACAAGCAAATTTAGTAAGTTAGAAAAACCAGCAACAAAAACATATCAAGCTGATAAAACAGCTTGCTCTAAGATTGCAATTTAAAATGAAGGAAATAATGTCGTAAAGATAGTAAGTGAAATCAGCAAAATACCAGTTGAGCTATTTTTTCATCGCTCTCGTTGCAAATCACAAATAGCCGATGCACGCCAGTTAGCTATGTACTTATTACATGTCGTTGTTGGAAAAAGCATGAGCGAAGTTGGCCGCTTTTTTGGCCGTGATAGAACTACGGTTTCTCATGCTTGCACCATTATTGAAGATAGGCGTGACGATATAAAATTTGAAACTATGGTGTGTCAGCTTGAAGATAGGCTTGAGGATATTTTGTTTGAAACAACAATGACAAGAGATGCAAATGAGCAAAAAACCCAACATTGAGCACAGGCAAAAAGCCTTTATTCGGAAACTATTGCGTTTCAAAACAGCGTATATTTCAAAGGATAAAAAATTTAGATTTAGTTCTAGCGAAATATTAGTAAATTTGGAGAAAGAAGAAATAAGTCAATTAGCAAGCCTAGGAATTATTGAATTCACGCCCAATAAAATATCAATAAATAGCCTCAGCAAAAAATGGCTGTTGCGAAAAATGGCAAATAATGTAGCAAGTAAAGAAGAGCAATTTAGCGAGCAGCATAGAAATATTAAATTCAATAGTGATGGGGTAAAGATAAACCTCAATGAAAGCCCCGTTTCACGCTTAACAATAGTTAGGGCGGGTAAAAAACCCTATCTTGAGGCGCATCACGTTGAGGCTGCGAGGCGGTTTTCTAATTTAATGGAGCGCTCTCATTTGCGCTCAAGAATTACCATGAGTTATAATGATGCACAATTAGCTAGCACAAAATCTTCAGGCAACGTAAAATTGGATATTTCTGATATGGCAATAGATGCTCGTAAAACAATGGAAAGGCTTTTGGCAGATATTCCAAAGGATTGTGCTTCTATTATCATAGATGTGTGTGGTTTTGAAAAGGGTTTGCAAACTGTTGAAAGCGAGCGTGGTTGGCCAAGACGTAGCGCTAAATTGGTTCTTCGTATTGGGCTTGAGCAGCTGGCCATTAATCTTGGCATTTGCCAAAAAGCTGTTGGTAGTAATCAAAATAGAATTCATAAATGGATAGAGCAGGGGTCACTCCCTAGTAAATATTATTGATAGGCCTTAGCTTTAGCCTTTATTCTATCAACCATAGCAACTAGCCCGTTTGAGCGCTGTGAGGTCAGGTGCTCACGAAGGTTCAACTCATCAAATATTGCAATTGCATCTTTTTCAATTATTTCATCTGGTCTTAAACCTGAATATAATGCAATTAAAACGGCAACTAATCCTTTAACAATCATCGCATCACTATCGCCTCTAAAACATAAAACCTGCTTATCATTGAGCTTCTGCTGTTTTGTGATTAGCCAAACTTGCGACACGCAACCATGAACTTTATTTTCATCAGAGCGCTCATCTTGAGAAATAGGCTCTAATTTTTGCCCCAACTCAATTAAATAGCGATACCTATCTTCCCAATCATCAAGAAAGCTAAGATTTTCTATTATTTCTTCAAATGTCTCATGTGAATTCATAGGAGTTAAATAAAGCAAAATAACTAAATTGCCAACAAAAAAGCTAAAAAAAAGCAACCGCAAGAACCGGGGCGGGTTCTTGCGGTTTAGTCAAGGACTGCACATAAATAGTTGGGAAATGGCGCTATCCTTGATGTTTGAATTAAGTTTTTCGACTTGGTCGAGGTTTAGGATTAGGTACTACTAATTGTTCAAATGTTTTTTCTGTTGGTATTTGTATCGACCTCTTAGTAGTTTTTGTTGATCTGCTTGTTAGCTCAACATTAGATAATATAGTAGAGGCAAGGGTGAGTGCCTTGCCCCCGCTACATTGTAAGTCGTTGCATGGGGTGGAGGTAATTTGATTAATTATTATCTTAGAAGAAGCATTTAATGCAGCTTGGCTCACCGCTTCGTTTGCACTATTCATATCAAATCCTATTGGCTTGATGACAATGAATGCCATGCCAAGCCAAAACGTGGATTTTAATAAAAACATTTCCTGCCCCTTCATTTTGCTCATTCTTATGAGCCATAAAAACAAGTATTTTCTAAAACAAGTATTTAGATCCGCCTCTTGTTTATGAAAGAAAATATATGGACATGTTTCTAATAGTCTGTGTGGAAAATAGGTTGGATTTTATTCAAATTTGAATTGATCAGAATAAAATCGTAACTAATTGTTTACGCTAACAGTAGATTAACGCCGATTTTGCAAAAAAATCTCACAAAACTCTGACTAATTAATTTTGTTTTAGGGCTTAATTGTCAGATTATAGTCAGCGTAGATTAAATCTTCGCAATAGTTAGTGAGTTAGGACTGTTTAGCAGTCCTGTTAGTTAGGTTTAGTATATGCGTCCCTTAACTAGAGATAGTTTTATAAAGTTATTTTTTGACAATAATATTTTGTTTCTAAAAAGCAATGTTTTAGGAATGAAGGTAAAATTTATTGCTCTTTTTATTATCGCTATACTTAGTGGGTTTTTGCCATTGTTGCTTTTGTTAAAGATTGAGGTGGGCGATTTTAACTCTATACTTGTAGCTTACTCTCTCATTATTATAGTTATTTTAGTAGCGATATTTTGGGTTAGTAAAAAAGCTAAAAAAAAGTTTCACCATATTGCTCAAAATGAGAATAATAATTTATATGAATCCATTGGTGATGGCTTTTTACGTTATGATGATTTAGGGGAAGTTTGTTTTATCTCTAAATCCGCAAAGAAATTATTTAATTGTGAAAATTTTGAATTGACGGGCTCTGGCTTAGTTGATCGCACTCATATTCTGGATAGGCCTCTATATTTAACAACCATCAAAAATGCACAATATAATAGAGAAAAAATTACTATTAATATTCGTATGCGAAAAGATGATCCTATTTCAAAGAGAGCTGTTGCGAGTTATATATGGGTTCAGATTGAGTTTTCACCAATTATTGTCAATAGCAAAAACACCAAACCCACCATACCTTATGAATTAATTGCTTTATTACATGATATATCTTTGCAAAAGCGGCAAGAGGAACAATTGCGAAACCAAGTAAAATCAACGCAAGTTGCAGATAAAGAAAAATCCCATTTCTTAGCTATCATGGGTCATGAATTACGCACCCCATTAAATGCCATTATTGGTTTTTCTGATATGTTGGCTTCTGGAATTGGCGGTGAACTAAAACCAAGCCAGCAAGAATATGCTGAATTAATTTCTCAAAGCGGCAAGCATTTGGTAGAAATTGTAAATTCACTATTAGATATGGCAAAAATGGATGCAGGTAAATTTGAATTAAATGTCGCTTTATTTAATCTAGAGGAACTCATCAATCATTCATTGAAAATTGTAAATAGGCTTGCGGATGAAAAAAACATCAAGATAGAAGTAAAACAATTAGCTCAGCCCCCACAAATATTGGCTGACCAGCGAGCATGTTTGCAAATTATTATCAACCTACTTTCAAATGCTATTAAATTTTCAAAGCCCTTTAGCACTATTCATCTATCCGTAAATAGACGTGGGCAAAATCTTGAAATAATTATCAAAGATCAAGGAATTGGAATGAGCGAAGAGCATATTGCAAGGCTTGGCGAGCCTTTTTTGCAAGCTGATAATTCTAAGAGCAGAAACTATGAGGGAACGGGTTTAGGAATTTATATAGTTAAGGGGCTTGTTGATTTGCATCAGGGTAGCCTCAAGGTTAATTCAAAAATTAATATAGGCACTAATGTGAGAATATTATTGCCAATAAGAGGTCCTAAATCTGCGCCACAAGCAGATAATAATATTATTGGAATGGATAGATTTGATATAAAGAAATCTGCAATAATAAATGATAGCCAGCAATTATATGCAAAGAATAATAGAAAGGTTGCCCTATGACATCGGCCACTAAATCAAATTTTCCAATAGCCATTGGCTATTTCATAAAAAATATATTTGCATCTTTTTTTACTTTAATTATAAAAGCACCGCTTGCATTTGCAATTACTTTTACAATGTTTATTGGCAGCTCATTTGCTTTAACTAACGCTCTTTTTATGCAAGTAAATCCGCATCCTGCACCATTATTTAATGAACCAGTTCTGCCAATAATTTCTCCGATCAATAATGCAACATTAAATGAGATAGTAGCGACAGTACCGCAAAATATTTCATCTTTGCAAACTCAAACAATTCCTCCAGCACCCAAAATGTTAAAATCTGTAGCCAAAATAAATTATTTAGATGTAATAGACTTACAAAAAAAATTGAAATCTCTTGGGTTCTTTAAGGAGAAAATTGATGGCTATTATGGCCCTAATACCGCAAATGCTATTCGCACATTTCAAAAATCAATAGGCAAAGAGCCTATTGGAGCTTTAACGCCTGAGTTGATATTATTGGTAAAAAATGCGCATACTGATGGAGTTAGCTCAATTTTACAAAACTTTTCCATTAATCCAGTAATTCTTGAAACAAGCGTTCCAAATGTGCAACCTCAAAGAGTACAAAATATAAATCCCTCTTCATCTATCACTAGGCTCATTTCTGACCCCTTATTAAAAATTACAGGAAATGTAGCAAGTAATGCTCATCAGGTTAACCATGCAACACAGGGCGTTATAGATTCTAAAATGATAAAACAAATTCAGCTTGGATTAGCTAGTCTTGGATTTTTGCAAGGTAAAATTGATGGCGTAGTAGATTCTAAGACCTCAAAAGCTATTAGAAATTTTGAGGTCTATTATAATTATAAGGTAAGCGGAGAGGCTAGTGCCGAGTTGATTGACTTGTTAATTAATGCTGGCGCTAAAGTAGAATAATATATAATGCTTCAATTACGTTCTGATATTTGGTGTGCCTCTTTTGTTCGTAGGCATAATGATTTGGGTAATTATTGTGTGCTTGCACGCAAAGGTCACTTGTCCGCTGGGCAAGTATTTATTGAAGTTGATCATCTTAACTCGACTAACTCGCTCTATGCTCCAGCACCAATGTTAAAACGAAAAGATGATAATATAGGTTTGGTATTTGAAATTTTGCTTGATAGGGTTGATGCAAAAGAAATCCATAGGCGTATTGAAAGTGAATTAAATTTTGATCCTGATATTTGGGTCATAGCTCTTGAATTGCGCTCAGGTGATATTGGCTTAGATATTGTTTGATATTTAGCGCATAAAACTAATGGAGCTCTAACTAGCTCTTCTTGCACCAATTCTCTCAAGTGCTTTTATAGCCTGATTAATAACATTATCTTGTTTAGGGGCACTATCCTGTTTAGGGGTAAGTGTTTGGGCAATATTATTATCTCTCTTAGCCGTAGTAAATCTAACAAATTCGGGTTTTGCTAAATCAAGTAAGTTAGTTTCGTTGCGCCATGCGCTCATCATATACATCATTGAATTAGCGCTTACATCTTGGAAAAGTCTGGCAAAAGCGGCTAGCACTTTTGAACGATCACCCTCTATGCTTGTTGCATGAATGAGAACTTTTAATCCGTCATAAGCGGTGCAACCAAAGCCACGTAAAATTACAAAAAGCGCCGCGCCGCTAACATCATGCGCAATTTGTGCGCATCTAGTTTCATCAAGTCCTGTGATTTGCAACAACAGATTGGCAACTTCTGGGCGTCTATTATTAGAGAATAATTTCATAAGTGCTTGGGTGAGTTCTTCGTTAACGACTGATATTTGCTCGATAGTTTTTTTAATCGGCGCATTTGGGGTTTTTCGAGCAGAAAAAGCCTCTATAATTTTAATTCTATCAGCTTCAAAGAGATCAAAGAATACTGGTGCTAAAAGGGCTTTATCAAAATCTTCTCGCCTTGCAAGTGAGCGCGCTACTTGAATATCCATTTGTGCTGAGCGAGTTAGTGCATTTAGGAAAGGACCTTCTGGCTTAATGCACATATTGGCAGCTAACGAGCGGTAGGTTTTGCGAGAATTTGTTTGGAACAGGCTTGTTATTATTGGCTTTGTTAAGTCATTACGTTGAGCAATTGTAGCATTAATATCTATATCTTTTCTCTCAATTAGTATTTTTAGTGACTGTTCTGAAATATTTGTAACTGTGAGTAAATAATCACTTATTTCTTCATCAATATTTTCAATTATTAGCATTTCTAATTTTCTTGTAAGGTTCTCAGATTGCTTCAAAATAGCGGCTGCTTGTTTTCGAATTGATGGTGAGGCAATTTGAAAAAGACGAGTTGCAAGAACTTCAAATTGTTCAATTTCGTTTGGATCTGGCTTTTTGCGTTTTGAAAATGCATCGCAACTTGCTTTAAGTAACGTATCTACGCGATCTATACCGCCAGTTTCAGCTAATCGCTGAAATGTCTCGTAAGGTTGGAACCCAATCATAAAAAATACTCTTTAATATATAATTATTTACTGTTTAAGCAATATTTCCTGCAATTCGTTAGTAGAGTATTAACCATGAGCATTTCTTAATGAAAACATGATGCAAATCGTGTTTTTTAGCGAAATAACTATAAATGAAGCAATTTTCATCATGATTGACAGCAATTTAACACTGGAAGAGGGCAATGGGAAAGCTTATCCGAATCAACAAGCAAATAAACCGCCCTATAGCGAGCACAAAGAAACTAGGTGATTCTTCAATGAAAGAAGCTAGTCAAATTATCATGTTTACTGGAGTTCGTTATGAACGTCATTTAGAAATAGATGAGAATATAGATAATAAAACTAGCCTATCGAAAAAAAATTCTAGGCGTGCAAAAAATAACTCTAAGCTAGGGTAAATCTAGTGCGCTTAATTATTATAATTCTTATTATAAGTTTTTTGTCTGCTTGCGCTAGGCCTGTTGGTGATTTTGGGCGGGCAGAAGTTAATGTGCTAAATGATGAGATTTTGCCAGGACTTGGCTCTGTAAGGGCGATGGCTAACAAGGAGCCTGTTTCAAATCTTAATAAAACAGATGAAGAAAATGAGATGCACGATCGAGTGTGGCGTTTTTTAATTGCGCCGCACGCTAAAGATTGGTTTTTTGACATTGTAATTGAGTGGAGCAGAACTAGAATAGTGCCTTTGCAGGATCAAAGATTTGCTATTGATCGTTATTATTATTTTCTTAGAAATCAGAAATTTTCATCTTCAAGAGTAAGATATACCGCACTATCTCGTGACATTGCTATTGATTTAAAAACTGTTTCTAGCGTTTTTGCTTCTATTTGCGCTGTTAGGGAAATTGATAGGCGAAGAAAGGTTGCGCTAAATTATATTGCTAGCGCTAATCAAATAGAAAGAAATGCTGTTAATGCAAGAAAAGTAGAAAATGAGTTATTTATAAGTTGGTTTGTTCGCTCTTTAAGATATCGATATGATTCTTATTCTTTTGCATTAGATCGATTGTTGATTGAAACTCCTCATGAAGAGGCACGCCAAGTTGACGCTAGATTAAGCGAGATGATTATTGATGTTGAGCGGGCTGAACGGCAAGATTTTTGTGCTTCACAATTTAGAAATAATAGTGCCTTGAGTAAACCAAAAATTGCTTCGAGGCTTCAAGGAGCCCCTTTTAGTCAAGAAATAATTTATAAGAAATAGCGATAAGAAATAACCGCTATTAAGGGCTTTACTCATTTATTTCTAATGGTGCGCTACTATCACTTAAGTAAGAGCAATTTAATTTGCTAAGTACCTTACTATAGCGTTCCCACATTTGTGGGTATGGTGGAGCATAACGCACTACAACAAAAACTTGATTGCGTGGCGCTTCAACAATTATTAACCCCTCTTGCATTCCTAATTGTTGCTCAGCTAATAGGCGAGTTTGCGCTGGATTAAAAATCCCAACTTGTAAATGATTATTAATGCTTGAACTGCCTGTTGTGCTAAAAATAGTAACTCCGTTTTTATCAAACACTCCAACTGACCAAAAATCGCTTGTAAGCTGCCCACTTAAAAGGCCTGGCCCATTTGATAAGTCATATCGACAAACAGCATATGCTAATTCGGGATCAAGGCGTAAAATGTTAGCCTCTCCCGGCAGCGGGCGCTCAAGAATAATTACTTCTCCAATCGGGGCAATTTTAGCAAAAATCTTCCAAGCATTAGTTGAAGGGAATAAGGGTAATAGTAAAATAATGCTTAAATGAATTATCAGCCCAAATAAAACACCAGCAAATAGCGCAAGGAAAGTTTTGCTCATCAACAACTCTCCTTAATAATGCTTGGCATTTGCTCAATATTTCCACCAAAGCCAGCAAGTATCGGTGCGTCATAAAAAGTTAACACGATTTCAAATAAGTCTTTCCCATGTATTTCTAACCAATTTCCAGTTCTGTTTTTTGGACCAATAAAAATTGTAATAGTTCCATCATTGTTCCTTGCAAGGCGGGAGCTATGGATATTTTGTTTTGCATTGTTTGGGGTAACTGAATTACCTTCAAAAGAGGTGGCTCTTAACGTCCAAAAAGCTGCAACTGGCGTATCGCCTTTCAATATATAATTACAATTACGCATGAGTAAATCGCCATTTTCATCCCTTTGAGCAATAAATTGGATACCCTCCCCACGCCCTAATTGCACACTATGCCCTAAAGCTAAAAAGGCCTTTGTATAAGGATCTGGTTTTGGCGATCCTGCTTTTAGCCATGCCGACCAAGACCCCCACTGATAAGCGCCAATAAAGCGTCCATCATTAAGAGAATAATATGTAAGACCTAATCCAACAATTAGAGCGCTTAGTAAAAATATTAAAAATTTAGGTGTAAAATTCTTCATTATTCTTCACCAATTTTAGAGTTTTGTTGAACTCGAGTTTCTTGACTTTTAATGCGTTCAATTTCAACACTTAAAATTTCAGACAATTTGACTAAATTCATAGCAGCTTCTGGCGGCAAAGTTGGTGCGCGATTTTGTGCTAATTCGCCACCCTCTTGTGAGAGGTTTTCATTTATAGTAAATTTTCTGGGCTCAAAATCAACTCCATATAATGGCAAGACTTCAATATTAGTATGAGCAAATTCCATGAATTTTTGCCAAATAGTTGCTGGTAGTGAACCGCCCGTTAAGCGCTTGGTCTCCGTATTATTATCATTTCCCATCCACACTGCCGCAACGTAATTTCCTGTGAAACCTGCAAACCAAGCATCACGATAAGATGAAGTTGTTCCAGTTTTTCCAGCAGCAGGAACACCTTCAACATTTGCTCTTCTGCCAGTTCCAGCAACTACAACATTTCGCATCATCATGTTCATTTTTCTTGTAGTATCTTCACTTAAAATACGTTGTTTTTCTATATTATTTTTGGCATCAAAAACCACATCACCATATAGATTGCTAATACGAGAAATGCCCGTTGCCGTTGATTTATAGCCCCCACTAGCAAAGACGCTATAGGCTGATGTCATGTCAATTACGCTTACTGATGAAACGCCAAGTGCTAATGAACGAGTTATAGGGAAATCATTTTGTATTCCCATTGCGTGCGCCATGTCTGCAATAGGTTTTCTACCTGTGCTGATAGAAAGCCTTACAGGTATAGTGTTGATTGAGCGAGTGAAAGCATTTAGTAAAGTAACTGTGCCGCGATAAGAGTTGTTATAATTTCTTGGACACCAATTTCCAATACATACAGGCCTATCCACTATTTTTGTTTCTGGGGAAAATTTACCAGTTTCAAAGGCTGTTGCATAAACAAATGGCTTAAATGCTGAGCCCGGTTGGCGGGTTGGAGTGGTTGCACGATTAAATTGACTTTTGCCATAATCAAGACCTCCAACCATTGCGCGCACTGCGCCGTTTGGATCTGTCACTACTATTGCGGCTTCACTCACGCCATATCTTTCTCCGCTTTCACGAAGTGTAGATGCTATTGCTTGTTTTGCAAAGGATTGTAAAACTGGATCAAACGAAGTGCGAGCGATAAACCCTATTTCGTCTCGTCCTAAAACTAATTTTTTTGCTTCAATAAATGCCCAATCAAGAAAATAGTTTGGTGAATTAATTTCATGTACTCGATCAACAGGTGTTGCTGGGTTGCGTCTGGCATTTGTAACCTGCCCCTCTGTTACATACCCCGCATTTACCATGCTTGTAAGAACTATATTTGCTCGCCCCCTTGATGCCGCTAAATCAATATGGGGGGCAAATCTTGAGGGAGCTTTGAACATTCCTGCAAACATTGCAGATTCAGCAAGTGTGAGATCTTCTACGCTTTTAGTAAAATAATATTCAGCAGCAGCTGCAACTCCAAAATTGCCTCCTCCAAGATAGGCACGATCAAAATACATTTTTAATATTTCGTCTTTAGTAAAATTAGCCTCTAACCACAAAGATAAATATGCTTCTTTTATTTTTCTAGAAAAAGTTCTCTCAGAAGTTAGAAATAGGTTTTTGGCAAGTTGTTGTGTGATAGATGATCCGCCCTCAACAACTGAATTTGCCCTTAAATTAGAAAGAGCAGCACGTAAAATACCTAAAAAATCAATCCCAAAATGCTCGTAAAAACGCCTGTCTTCAATAGCTAATGTAGCTTTGATTAGATGATCTGGTAATTTATCTAATTCCACAGAATTATCAGAACGAATGCCTCTTCTTCCTATTTCATTGCCATATCTATCTAAAAAAATAAAAGAATAATCTTCTGCTTTATTAAATTCTCCAGAAGCTGTCTCATCAAATGCTGGCAGAGCTAAAGAGAGCATCAACACGGCTGCAATAGCCCCAAATGAGAGAATATCTGAAATAACTTCTACAATAAATCGGCGAAATCCAGAAACATGAAAAATAGACATAAAATCTTGAAACCGTGTATATCCACGGCCAGATGATTTAAAAAACTCATAAATAGAAGAATCAAGCCAAGCATCTAGTTGCAAAAGGCGGTTCTGTTTAATCGGTTTATTATTCTTGTTAATAGGCTCTTGATTTTTGTTAATTGGTTCTTGCACTTTTGCTTTCCAAACAGGATTTATCTGGTCTATGGTTTTATTATATATGGTTCGTTAGTAAATTGGCAAAGAAAATGAAGTTTTGGGAAGAAAAAACATTAAAAGAGATGAGTGAAGAAGAATTTGAGGCGCTTTGCGATAATTGCGGCAGGTGTTGTTTGATTAAACTTGAAGACGAAGACAGCAATGAAATATTCCCCTCAGATGTTCATTGTAAACTATTTAATCCAAAAAATTGCCTTTGTCTTGATTATGACAATAGAGAAAAAATAGTTCCTGATTGTGTGAAATTAAATGCTGATAATATTAGCTCGCTTAACTGGATACCTGCTAGTTGTGCCTATCGTCGTATTGCAGAAAATAGAGGTCTCGCTTCTTGGCATCCTCTTGTTTCGGGTGACAAAGAAACCGTTGTTAAAGCTGGTATATCAGTAAAGGGGCTTACAATAAGCGAAAAAGAAATAAAACCTGAGGATTGGATAGATCATATTACTAAATGGCCAGAATGGTAAACTAGCTAATTTTTTCGTTTGCTCTTAGCACAAAGCCAATAATTTCAGCTACCGCTTCATAAAGCTCGATTGGGATAGTTTCATCTAATTCAACATTGCTAAGCGCTTCGGCTAGCATTTCGTTTGTTTCAATTATTATGTCATTTTCTTTTGCCGTTTCAACAATGCGTTTTGCGACCTCACCATAGCCCTTAGCAATGACTTTTGGCGCATTGTCGCTTTCTTTTTCATAATTTAGCGCAACGGCAATATCTAATGGTTTTTCTTCGTCTTTATCGCTCATAATAAATCATTTACAAAATCGCCCTTTACGACCCCGCCCTTTTCTGGTGCGCCGTGACGAACCCTAATGAAATTGGTTTCTAAACCACGTGCCTCAAGCGAGCTAGTTAGCTCTGGTAACATATCGTTTAATTGCTTAGCTGTTTCTTCTTCTTGCGCCCAAATCATCGCTCCAACTTTTCCTAAGCGAAAGGAAATGTTCGCCCCGACTTCTCCTAGAGATTGTAAATTCATCGCAAAGCGCAAATTCCAATTTTGCTCACCATTCTCATTTTTATTGCCGCCATCTTTTTCAATTTGAAATCGGATAATATTACTTTCATTACCAAGTGAAAATAGTAGTTCGAGATTTATTTCATTGCTTATAGCGCTACGAGCTGCCTGATCGGGCAGGGAGCTAATTTGAAATAATCGCAAACGAGAAAGAGCGCTATCTGTTTGCCTTAATAGAGCAGCACCAATATTTTTTGGATCCAACCCCTCTGGTAATCTTTGTGAATTTGGAGGGGAGGCACGAGGCAAAACCCCTTTGCGTGGCGGCGGCATTTGATTTTCTAGAGGTTTTTGAGACGCTGGTTGTTCGCCTAGCCATTTTAATAAGGAGGAGCGTAAAGACAAAAGCAGTGCTTTCATATCGCTTTGCGCTAGAGATATTTGTTGTGCAGGAGAGGAGGAGGGTGAAGTGAGCAGAGATTGCGTTTTTCCTGATAGGGCCGATTCTAAGAAATTGCCAGAACGAGTAATTGCTTGTTTTATTGTATTGCCATTTAGCGCTTTACCATCGAGTTTTAATTGCCCATCTAATAATTGTTGCACTGCTTTTTTTACACTTGGTTCAAGTTCTATATTTTGTTTTTGTAAACCCATCAAATTAGCAAAAAGCGCCGCCATACTATTTTGTTGTGCAAGCGCTAATGGAATGGTGCTCGAAATTGCTTGTGCTATTGGGTTGGCGATTGGGGGTGGGATAGTTTGGTTTTGTTGTGGATTTTGGGTGGTGCTAGAAGTTGTGATATTTTGTATCACCTGATTATTATAGGGGTTTTGCGTTGTTGGTTTTGCTTGTGCTTGTTGTGCAAGCTTGATATTTGGCACGTTAAGCACTAAACGAGCCTGCCCATTTTCACTTTTGACTAAGAATTGTAGTACTGTTCCAATAGGTGGGTTATTGGCAATGGGGGCGCTAAATTGTGTTGCGCCAATGGTGAAGTTGGTTTGTCCATTTGTAGCTGTTCCGCTCACTTTGGCACTAACCGTTTGCCCCGCTAATAATTGTAATTTTGCTTGCGTGGCAGGGGGGAGAGGAACGCTGGTTATTGTGCTTGTTTGGGCTTGAGGTGATTGTGGTGTTTGGTTTTGTTGTGCAGAATTTGGCGGATTGGGGTTTTGTGGGTTGGGGGCTTGTTGTGTGTTGGCTTGTTGAGTCGAAATTGTAATTTTTGTTGCGCTATTTTGTGTGACTTGGTTTTGTGTAGTTTGGTTTGGTTGAGATGGCTGAGTTGATTGAGATGGTTGAGAGGCTTTGCTGTTGCTAGCTCCCTCGCTCATTAGGGTAATTTGTGGTTTTTCTCCGCCCGATTGAAATAGGAATTTTAGCATTACACCAAGTTGTGGTTTGCTTGGAAGGTTGAGCGAGATTTGTTGGGAGCCGACTTTTAATTGTGTTAAGCCATCGGGGCTATTTGAAATAACTTGTGCAGTAAAAGATTGACCCGGACGCAAGCCCAAAGCTCGCAACACTCCTGAGCGAGTTGAATTGATATTCGCAGAACTATCGCTAACTATCTTCAAATGTCTTTCTTTCATAGCTAATAGTGACTAACTTAGCAGATTCGCAGTAATTAAAAAATAGGCGATAGTTGAGTTTAATTATTGAGATATTTAATACTTATCCACCCGTCACGTTGGTCATGTATATTTATGGCAAGGTCGCAGAGTTGCGGCAAAAATATTACGACTTTCCTCCCTTTCGTAATTTCAACTTAACTCTGCGATTTTTTGGATTTTTATGAGCAATATTAAAAGCCCTAACAGAACAATTTTGATTAAACGATTGTTTTGTGTGTTGGAGCAGCAAATTGTTCTTTTGGAGAAAGATATGGCAAATCATGGCAATAAAGAAGTTACATTGCTTGGAACTATTACTAGGAATTTAGAGAAGCTTATTGATCTTGACCAAAAGGAGCGAGAGCGTAAGCCTGATAAAAAGCGTACTCGTGAGCTCAATGAGTTACGCCAAAAATTGTCGGATAGGATTGAGCATCTTAAGCAAAACTAGCCACGAACTTGTTGCATCATTAAGTGATGAGGAAGTTGAGGAACTGATTGCTGATTGGTCGCTTTGGGCTCGAACAGAACAATTACCGCCTCATGGAAATTGGACTACTTGGCTTTTAATGGGTGGGCGTGGCTCTGGTAAAACTCGGGCTGGGGCCGAGTGGGTTCGTGCTTTGGCCATTGGTAAAGAGCCTGTTTCGCCTATTGCTTTGGTTGGTGAAACTATTAATCAGGCTCGCTCGATTATGGTTGAGGGGGAAAGCGGGATACTTAATATTGGCACTCTTGCTGAGCGTCCTAAATTTGATCGGCAGCGCAATATTTTAATTTGGGAAAATGGGGTTGAGGCGCATCTGATGTCTGGTTCTGAACCTGAGAGATTTAGAGGCCCGCAATTTGGCGCTGCTTGGTGTGATGAAGTTGGCAAATGGCCGCAAGCTGAAAAAGCGTGGGATATGTTGCAATTTGCGCTTCGGTTGGGCAAAAAACCTCGTCAATTAGCAACTACTACGCCACGTCCAACTAAGTTGATTAAGCGTTTGCTTATTGATGAACATAGCGTTGTTACTCGCATGAAAACAGGGGAAAATGAGGCTAATTTAGCGTCTAGTTTCTTAAGCCAAATTGTTGAGCGTTATAAGGGATCTGTTTTGGGGCGGCAAGAACTGGACGGTGAATTAATCGATGATTTGCCTGACGCTTTGTGGTCTAGGCGCTTGATTGAGAGTATAAAAATAAAGCAATTACCGCCTCTTGAGCGGATAATTGTGGCGGTTGATCCGCCTGTTTCGGCAAATAAAAATTCATACGCTTGTGGGATTATTGTTGCGGCAAGTTATGGCGAAAAAGCGATTGTTATTGAGGATAAAACTATAAAGCCAGCCAAGCCGCTTGAATGGGCGGGTAAGGTGGCACAAGCCTATAAAGCGCATGATGCCGATGCCGTTGTTGCTGAAGTTAATCAGGGTGGGGATATGGTTTCGCAAATGATTAAGCAGGTCAACCCTGAAATATCTGTTATTTCTGTTCGTGCAACTCGTGGAAAATGGGTTCGGGCTGAACCTGTGGCAGCGCTTTATGCTCGCGGTTTAATTAGTCATAGGCATGGTTTAGATGAGCTTGAAGATGAAATGTGCGCCTTTGGAGTGAACGGTCTTTCTGATGGTCATTCGCCCGATAGGGTTGATGCTTTGGTGTGGGCGCTAACGGAATTAATGCTTAATAAAATGAGACCTAAAGTTCGTGGGATTTGAGTTTTTGTTTGTTTTAGTTTGGTGTTTTTACCTTTGTTATTTGTATGTTTGAACCCCCGCCGCTTTTATGTTTTTACCCCCACCCCTAGCCCCTCCCCGCGAGGGGGAGGGGGGATAATAATTTACGGAGAGAATGATGGTTTCTTGGTTAGATCGCTTTACAGGCGGACGAAAAAACTCGACTAAAAATAGTGCTACAATAGAGCAAAAAGCGCAAAGTTTTTTCACCTTTACTGATTTGGCAAATGCAAATTTTGCTTCTGGTGTTGGCTCATCTGCTAATTCTAGTTATGCGAAAAATCCTGTGATTTATCGTTGTGTTAGATTGATTGCGCAAGCGGCGGCTCGTGTTCCGTTGCAAGTTATTTTGGACGGTAAAAAGCAAAGCGAGCATAGTGCTTTAACTTTGTTAAATTGTCCTAATGCGCATAGTTCTGGGTCTGAAATTTTGGAGCGCATATATTCTTATTTGCAATTAAATGGCAATGCCTATCTTGAGGCGGTTATTGTTGACAATGAAGTTAGGGCTTTGTTTGAACTTCGCCCAGACCGTATGAAATTAATTGCAGGAAAAGACGGCTGGCCCATTGCCTATGAATATGTTGCTGGCAATAAACTTCGAAAAATTAGCCAGCTTGAAGAAATAATTCCAAAGATTTTACATCTAAAATTATTTCACCCTGACGATGATTATTATGGATCATCTCCTTTTGATGCCGCAAAATCTAGTGTTGATATTTTTGAGGCGGCAGCTAAATGGAATAAGTCATTGCTTGAAAATGGTGCTCGACCATCTGGTGCTTTGGTCTATTCGGCGGCAGGAGGCAATTTAACTTCAGATCAGTTTGAGCGCCTTAAGGGCGAACTTGAAACAAGTTTTCAAGGGGCAAATAATGCAGGCCGTCCTATGGTTTTAGAGGGTGGTCTTGATTGGAAAACTATTGCCTTAACGCCAAAAGATATGGATTTTATTGAAGCTAAAAATTCTGCTGCTCGTGATATTGCGCTCGCCTTTGGTGTGCCACCAATGTTGCTTGGTATTCCTGGAGATAATACTTACGCCAATTATGCTGAGGCTAATCGAGTTTTATGGCGGCAAAGCGTGTTGCAAATGGTTCGCCGAGTGAGCGCTAATCTTTCAAACTGGCTTGCGCCGAGCTTTGAGGGGCAGTTGCAAATCGTTCCAGATTTTAGCGTCATTGAGGCTCTGGCTGAAGACCAAACACTTTTATGGAAACGCATAGGCGAGGCTAATTTTTTAAGCGAAGAAGAAAAACGTGAGCAGTTAGGTTTAGCTGCAAAACAATGAATGGAGGACAAAATGGACGAGTTAACAAAACTGATTTCTGAACGAGGTGATTTGGCGCATTTGGCGCTTTTTTTATGGGCTAGTGGCGCTAGTGGAATGCTGTTTTGGGCTCTTAAAGAAATATCAGCATCGCACAAAAGATTTAATGAATTTGTTTCTGAAATTGCTTCGCTAAATCGTCTTTTCAAAAGGGAGAAATGAATATGAATATCCTATCAAAAACAGCGAAAACTTCTACACCTGAATCTAGTCAAGTGTTTCGCCAATTTGCTTGGAATATCGCTGGAACGCTTTCTAAAACTAGCTCTAAAAAACCACGAGCAAATTCGAAAAGAACAACAGCTAATAAAAGAACAATAGCTGCAAAAAAGGGTGCAAATAAATGAGTTTAAACTCTATTCCCATTGATGAAATGGGGCGCTTTGCTGGTTATGCTTCAGTGTTTAATCAGGTGGATCAGGGCGGTGATATTGTTATGCCCGGTGCGTTCAAAAAATCTTTGATGCAAAAAAATAAACAAGATATTCGCCTGCTTTTTCAGCACGACCCAAAAGAACCGGTTGGTATTTGGGAGCAGGTGCAAGAAGATGGTTTTGGTCTTTGGGTTCGGGGGCGATTACTGCCCGGAATTGAGAGAGCGGACGCACTAAAAAAACTCATAATTGGCGGTGCGCTTGATGGGCTTTCAATCGGCTTTAAAACGCAAAGAGCCAAAAAAGATAGAGTTACTGGATTTCGTCATCTTTACCAAGTCAAACTTTGGGAAATTTCCATTGTCACTTTCCCGATGATGGAGGGCGCAAGAATTAAACCAAGCGCTACAAATCAAGAGGGCGATGTCTCTCTTGTTCGGTCGTTAGATGCGGCCATTTCACTTTTACGCAACCAATGAAGGAAGTCCGCATTATGGATAAAACTAACGAACAATTAGAAATTAAGGCCACAACTGGCAAAGGGACTGGAGATGTGTCTGGCATGTTTAATGAATTTATGTCAGCATTTGAGGAGTTCAAACATACTAATGATGATCGCTTAAACGAATTAGAAAAACGTGGCTCTAGCGATGTTATTGTTGAGGATAAATTAACTCGTCTTAATGTAGCACTTGATGGACATAAATCTGCGCTTGATAGAGTTGTGCTTGAGCGTTCTCGCCCAAATCTTGAAGCTGGGTTTGCCTCTAACCATGCTAATGATGAATATAAAGATGCCTTTTCTGCTTACGTAAAACGAGGTGAAGAAAAAGCACTCTCGATTGGCTCTAACCCTGATGGTGGCTATCTTGTTCCTGATGAAACAGAACTTGAAATTGCTCGTTTGTTAGGTGACGTTTCGCCCATTCGTGCTATTGCTGGCAATCGAATTATTTCTTCTTCAATCTATAAGAAGCCTGTTTCTATTGCAGGCCCTGCGGTTGGTTGGGTTGGCGAAACCGATGTGCGCCCTGAAACTGCAAGCCAGACTTTAGCTGAAATTTCTTATTCAACTATGGAGCTTTATGCGATGCCTGCGGCTACTTCTTCTTTTCTTGAAGATAGTGCGGTTGATGTTGGGCAGTGGATTGCTGATGAGGTTAATCTGGCTTTTGCTGAGCAAGAAACAGCGGCTTTTATAAGTGGTGATGGTATTAATAAGCCAACTGGTTTTTTATCAGAAACTCAGGTTGCTGAAAGTGCTTGGACATGGGGTAATCTTGGTTATGTGCCAACTGGTGAGGCTGGTGATTTCCCGCTTACTAACGAGAGTGATGTGTTGATTGATTTGGTTTATGCTCTTAAATCTGGCTATCGTCAAAATGCTTCTTGGGTGATGAACCGCTCAACACAAGCCGCTATTCGTAAGTTAAAAGACGCTGATGGTAATTATATTTGGCAACCTTCATTAACACCAAATGGTCGTGCTTCTTTGTTAGGTTTTGAGTTGGTTGAGGCAGAAGATATGCCTGATATCGCCAATGATTCAACTTCCATTGCCTTTGGTGATTTTAGACGTGGATATTTGATTGTGGATCGTCGTGGTGTAAATGTGTTGCGTGATCCTTATTCATCAAAACCTTATGTTTTATTTTATACTACTAAGCGTGTTGGTGGCGGAGTTTCTGATTTTGATGCAATTAAATTGCTTAAATTTGCAGCTAGCTAATTATTAAAAGGGGGCGGGAATATCTCGTCCCTAATTTTATCTACTAAAAATAAGTGAGAACAATATGACTTCATATTTGCTTAGTGCGCCAGCACTTGAGCCAGTTACGCTTGCTCAAACGAAGGAATTTTTGCGCATTGATGAAGCGCACGAAGATGATTTTATAAATTCGCTAATTGCAGCGGCAAGAATTCATGTTGAAAGCATTACGGCTCGTGCGCTCATTTCGCAAAGCTGGCGAGTGGTGCGTGATTGTTGGCCAAGTGATAGAATAGTAAACCTGCCTGTTGCACCGCTTTTATCATTAAGCGCAATTACCACCTATGATGATGACGGCAATGTAACTGCTTTGCCTTTAGCGCAATTTTTACCTGAAACTAACATAACGCCAGCAAGGATATTCCTGCCCAAAAGCATTTCTGGGCAAGTAATTATGCGTGAAAGAGCGGCAATAGAAATTGACTATGTTGCAGGTTTTGGAGCAAGTCCGAACGATGTGCCAAACACTCTTAAACAAGCGATATTTACGCTTATTGCTTATTGGTTTGAGCATCGTGATGCAGTAATAATTGCTGGCTCTGGCGCAATAGTGCCAGCTGGTTTTGATGCGCTTATCTCACCCTATAAAAGTGTGAAATTATGAGTGCTAAAAAAATCCCTGCCATTGGCACTTTGAGAGATAAGGTGCAACTTGAGGCAAAAAACATGAATGATGATGGGGCAGGTGGGCATGTTGTGAGCTATGCTTTAATCGCAACTGTTTGGGCAAATGTTAGCCCAAGCAATGGGCGTGAAGTGCGTGAGGCCGATGCAAATAATATTGCAACTTCTCATATTGTTTTACTTAGATTTCGCAGTGATTTATCTGTTGGGGATCGCCTTATTTATCGCTCTCGAATTTTAGAAATTCTTTCAGTGAATGATTTTAATGGGCATAAAGCATATCTAAAATGCCTATGCTCTGAAATTGTGGTGGTTGGCTAATGGCACATGCAATAATTGAATTACAGACAAATTTGATTTTGGCGCTTAAAAATGATGCGCAATTAATTTCTTACTTGGGATCAGATGCGATTTTTGATGCGCCAGCGGAGCGAAAGAAAGCCCCCTTTGTGGCGATAATTCGCCATGATATAATTTCAAAAGATGGTGATGAAACGCCTACTAATGAGCATAGAATTTTGCTTCATGCTCGTCATAATCACGTTTCTCGAAAAAGTGTTTTAGAGATTGTTGATAGGGTTTTAGATGTGGCTCTAAATCAAGATCTATCTAGCGATAATTTGCATGTAACTTACGCAAATCATATCAAAACTGAAACTATGATTGATAATAAAAGCTCAACTGCTTTGGCAACTATTAGCCTTAGAATATTGAGCGAACCTATTTAACCTTACTTATAAATTTGGAGAAATAATATGAGCGCTCAAAGCGGCAAAGATATGCTGTTACGTCTTGATGAAACTGGAGCTGGTAGTTTTTTAACTGTGGCTGGGCTTCGTACTAAATCACTGGCATTTAATGCAGCTTCCATTGATATAACCGATGCTGAATCTGCTGGTCGGTGGCGAGAATTATTAGCAGGTGGTGGTATTAAAAGTGCTTCCCTTAGTGGAGCTGGAATTTTTAAGGACGAAAGCTCGGACGCTAAAATTCGTGAATTA
>JAMONS010000115.1 GCA_027065555.1 Hyphomicrobiales bacterium
ATTTAAGTTAGGTTTTGCTGATTAGCTCTTAAAGTTAAAACGCAAATAGATAAGAAGGCATCCTGTTATGATTCAGATGCAAACAAATTTAGACGTTGCGGATAATTCCGGTGCAAAGCGTGTCATGTGCATTAAAGTACTTGGCGGTTCTCATCGTAAATATGCTTCAGTTGGTGACACTATTGTTGTGTCAGTAAAAGATGCTATTCCACGTGGACGTGTTAAAAAAGGGCAAGTGTTAAAGGCTATTGTGGTTCGCACAGCTTTTGAGATTCGCCGTGATGACGGAACAGTAATTCGCTTTGATAGTAATGCGGCTGTTTTAATTAATGCGAATAAAGAGCCAATTGGCACTCGTATCTTTGGTCCAGTTCCTCGTGAATTGCGTGCTAAAAAGCATATGAAGATTATTTCGCTTGCTCCGGAGGTGCTATAAACATGGCTGCCAAGATTAAAAAAGGCGATAAAGTTGTTGTGTTAAGCGGCAAAGATCGTGGTAAAACTGGTGAAGTTCTTGCAATTTTGCCTGAAAAAAACCGTGCGCTTGTGCAAGGCATCAACCTAATGAAGCGTCACACTAAGCAATCTGCTAATCAGGAAGCTGGTATTTATACCAAAGAAGCTTCAATTCACCTGTCCAACCTTGCTTATGCTGATCCAAAAGATGGCAAAGCGAGTAGAGTTGGTTTTGAAATTAAAGATGGCGTGAAAACTCGCGTCGCCAAGCGTAGTGGAGAAACTATCGATGGCTGAGGTATATGAACCAGTTTTACGCACAAAATATAATGATGTGATTCGTGAACAGTTAATTAAAGAATTTGGTTATAAAAACCCAATGCAAGTACCTAAACTTGAGAAAGTTGTTCTCAATATGGGTATTGGCGAGGCGGTTGCTGACACTAAAAAAGTTAAGATTGCAGCTGCTGATCTTGAATTGATTGCGGGTCAAAAGCCAATTATTACTTATGCACGAAAATCTATTGCGGGTTTTAAGGTGCGTGAAGAAATGCCACTTGGTGCAAAGGTGACTTTGCGTAAAGTGCGCATGTATGAATTTTTAGATCGCTTTATAAATATCGCAATGCCTCGCATTCGTGATTTTAGAGGTCTAAATGTTAAAAGTTTTGATGGTCGTGGTAATTTTGCTATGGGTATTAAAGAGCATATTGTGTTTCCCGAGATTGATTATGAAAAAGTTGATCAAATGTGGGGTATGGACATTATTGTTTGCACAAGTGCTAAAACAGATGATGAAGCACGTGCTTTACTTAAAGCTTTCAACTTTCCATTTGGGCAAAAAGCCTAACTGGCAAGATTAAAGAATAGGAACGATAGATAATATGGCTAAAACTAGCTCTGTTGAGAAAAATAAACGTCGCATTAAGTTGACAAAAAGTTATGCTAACAAGCGTAATATACTTAAAGCGGTTATTAAGAATAAAGAATTGCCGCTTGAAGAGCGCTTTAAGGCTGGTCTAAAACTAGCCGAAATGCCTCGTAATGGATCGGCAGTTCGCATTCGCAATCGTTGTGAGGTTAGTGGTCGCCCACGTGCCTATTATCGCAAATTAAAAATGAGCCGAATTGCATTACGTGATCTCGGTAATAAAGGTCAAATTCCTGGCCTTGTTAAGTCAAGCTGGTAAGGGGGAAAATATGTCTTTTTCTGATCCAATCGGCGATATGCTCACTCGCATTAGAAATGCGCATATGCGTCAAAAAGCAAATGTTTCAACTCCTGCCTCTACTTTACGTGGTCGGGTGTTAGATGTTTTGCAATCTGAAGGTTTTATTCGTGGTTATTCAGAATCTAAATTCGATAATGGCTCTGCTGAGTTTAATATCGAGCTTAAATATCTGGAACAAGAACCAGTAATTCGTGAAATTCAAAGAGTTTCTCGTCCTGGTCGCCGAGTTTATGCCTCTGTTAAAAATATACCAATTATTGCAAACGGTCTTGGTGTTTCAATCATATCTACGCCAAAAGGCGTGATGGCTGATCATGAAGCACGTTCGCAAAATGTTGGTGGTGAAGTGTTGTGCCGCGTCTTCTAAAGAAGATTTAGTATAATGAATTTGAATTAAGTTGAGCATAAGAAGGTTTTAGATATGTCTCGTACTGGCAAAAAACCGGTAGCCCTAGATGGAGCGAATGTTTCTATCGATGGTCAAAAAGTTACCGCAAAGGGTGCAAAAGGTGAATTAAGCGTCAATCTTATTGATGTTGTAACCGCCGAACTCACCGATGAAGGTGTTGTAATTTCACCTGTTGATGATAGCAGTTTCGCACGTGCATCATGGGGCACTTTTCGCTCTTTAGTGCAGAATATTGTGATTGGTGTTACTAAAGGTTATGAAAAGAAGCTTGCAATTTCTGGTGTTGGTTATCGTGCTGCGTTGCAGGGTAATGACCTTAAACTTGCTTTAGGCTTTTCTCATGATGTAATTTATAAAGCACCAGATGGCATCAAGCTTACTGTTCCTGCGCCAACAGAAATTATTGTTAGCGGAATTGATAAGCAACAGGTTGGTCAAGCGGCTGCAAATATTAGAAGTTATCGCCCACCAGAGCCTTATAAAGGCAAAGGTGTTCGTTATGCGGATGAATATATCTACCGCAAAGAAGGCAAGAAGAAGTAAGGGCTAATACAATGGCAAAAAAACTTAGTGGAATTGATCGCCGTAAGGCTAGGGTTCGCCGTGCGGTTAAAGCTCGTGCAAATGGTCGTCCAAGATTAAGTGTGTTTCGTTCTGCAAAGAATATTTACGCACAAATTATTGATGATGCGAGTGGTCGCACATTAGCGGCGGCTTCAACTCTTGATGCAGACATTAAAAAAGCTAATAAAAATGGCTCAACTCAATCAGCGGCGGTTGCAACTGGTGAGTTAATTGCTAAAAGAGCAAAAGAAGCTAAAGTTGGTGATGTTGTTTTTGATCGTGGACCATATATTTTTCATGGTCGTGTAAAGGCTTTGGCTGATGCGGCACGTGAAGGTGGTTTGGGCTTTTAATAGTTTGAACTTTAATTAAAGAATTAAAAAAGAAGATTAGAGATAAGCAATGAAGAATAATCAAGAGCGCGAACGTGAGAGTGAATTTGTAGACCGCCTAGTGCATATCAACCGTGTGGCTAAAGTGGTCAAGGGTGGTAAGCGTTTTGGTTTTGCTGCACTCGTAGTGATTGGCGACCAAAAGGGACGTGTTGGTTTTGGACATGGTAAGGCCCGTGAAGTTCCTGAAGCTATTCGTAAAGCAACTGAGCAAGCTAAACGTCAGCTTATTCGTGTGCCTTTACGTGAAGCACGCACTTTGCACCATGATGTAAAGGGTCGTTTTGGAGCGGGTAAAGTTATTCTTCGCTCAGCTCCTCCAGGAACGGGTATTATTGCTGGTGGTCCAATGCGTGCGGTGTTTGAAACATTAGGCATTAACGATATTGTGGCTAAATCTCAGGGCAGTGCAAATCCATATAACATGGTAAGGGCTACTTTTGAGGCTCTTAAAAATGTTGATAGCCCACGTTCAGTTGCTGCACGTCGTGGTCTCAAGGTTTCTGAATTGCAAGCTCGCCGTGGCGATGCTGGTATTGATGCTTAAATCCTTTTAGGTGATGAAAAGAGAATAAGATGAGTAAGAAAACAGTTACAGTTGAGCAAATCGGAAGTCCGATTCGCCGTGAAAAAAGCCAAAGGGCTACATTGGTTGGGCTAGGGCTTAACAAAATGCACCGCCAAAGAACTTTAGAAGATACGCCACAAGTTCGTGGCATGATAAAAAAGATTTCGCATCTCGTTCGCGTAGTGCAAGAGAAATAGATTTTTAGGATAGATATTATGCGTTTGAATAATCTTAGTGATAATCAGGGTGCTACCAAAAACCGTCTTCGTGTTGGTCGTGGTATTGGCTCTGGCAAAGGAAAAACTGGCGGACGTGGTCAAAAAGGTCAAAAGTCACGCTCAGGTGTTTCATTTAATGGCTTTGAAGGTGGGCAAATGCCACTTCATATGCGTATGCCAAAACGTGGTTTTAATAACCCGTTTGCAAAAAAATTCAACGCTGTGCGCCTAGATCGTGTGCAACGTGCAATTGATGCTGGTAAACTTGATGCTAAAAATGTAATTGATAGTGCGGCTTTGGTTGCTTCTGGCGTTATTCGCCGAGCAAAAGATGGCGTTCGTTTGATTGCTGGTGGTGAATTCACGGCTAAAAAAGTTACTTTTCTTGTTGATCACGCTTCAAAAGGTGCGCTAAAAGCGGTTGAATATGTTGCGGGCAAAGTTGACGTGATTGAAGTCAAAAAGCCTGTTAGCAAAAAAGCAAAAAAAGGCGAATAATCGCCACTAATATTTTAGGGAGCTATTAATATGGCATCAGCTGCTGAGCAACTGGCCCGAAATTTAAGCTTTGCTACATTTGGCAAAGCTAAACAATTACAACAACGCATCTGGTTTACACTAGGTGCTTTGCTTGTTTATAGGCTTGGCACATATATTCCAATGCCCGGTATCGATCCTGATGCATATGCGCAGACGTTTGAGCAAGCCTCGCAAGGTGTTGTTGGTCTGTTTAATATGTTTGCAGGTGGTGCGGTTGAGCGTATGGCGATTTTCGCCCTCAACCTTATTCCATATATTACAGCTTCGATTATCATTCAGGTAATGTCATCTGCCTCACCAAAGCTTGAAGCTTTGAAAAAAGAGGGCGGAGAAGCTGGTCGTAGGAAAATCAACCAATATACTCGTTATCTCACAGTAGCTTTTTGTTCTGTGCAGGCTTATGGCATTGCGATTGGGCTTGAATCTAGCCCCGGAGTTGTGCTTGATCCGGGTTGGTTCTTTAGAATTTCAACCATGATTACGCTAGTTGGCGGCACAATGTTTTTGATGTGGCTGGGTGAGCAAATTACTGCGCGTGGTGTTGGTAATGGTATTTCATTGATTATTTTTGCAGGTATTGTTGCAAATCTTCCCTCAACTATTGCACAAACACTTGAGCTTAGCAGAACAGGGGCTTTGCCTACGATTGCTGTGGTTGGCATGTTGGTGCTTGCGATTTTAGTTATTGGTGTGATTGTGTTTTTTGAGCGGGCGCAACGCCGTTTGTTAATTCAATATCCAAAGCGCCAAGTTGGCAATAAAATGTTCCAAGGCGATAGCTCGCATCTACCGCTAAAGCTTAATACTGCTGGTGTTATCCCAGTTATTTTTGGCTCGTCTTTGCTACTTATGCCAGCGACTTTGGCCTCGTTTGCCTCACAAGGTGATGCGCCGCAATGGTTGCAAGTGATATCGGCATTATTGGGGCGTGGGCAACCATTATATCTAATTATGTTTGCGGGCTTTATTATGTTTTTCGCATTCTTTTATACGGCGATTGTTTTTAACCCTTCAGATACGGCGGATAATTTGAAACGCTCGGGTGGTTTTATTCCCGGAATTCGCCCCGGAGAGAGAACCGCAAATCATATTGATTATGTTTTGACTAGAATCACTTTGGTTGGTGCGCTTTATCTAACGGTTGTTGCGCTTATTCCTGAGGTGTTATTTTCTCAGCTTAATATTTCACAATTTATTGGCGGTACATCACTATTGATTATGGTTACGGTTACGCTTGATACTATTAGCCAAATTCAAAGTCACCTTATTGCTCAGCAATATGAGGGTTTGGTGAAGAAATCTCGTTTGGGGGGGAAAAGACGATGAAACTTATTCTTCTTGGGCCTCCGGGAGCTGGCAAAGGCACTCAGGCTAAATTCTTAATTGAAGAGTATGGCATTGTGCAATTATCTACTGGTGATATTTTGCGTAAAGCGATTGCAGATGAAACTGCTTTAGGCTTGCAAGCAAAAGAAATTATGGCTCGTGGTGATTTGGTTTCTGATGATGTGGTCAACGCAATTATTTCTGAGCGCTTGGATAGTGAAGATTGTCAAAAAGGATTTATTCTTGATGGTTTTCCACGGACATTAAAACAAGCTGATTCTTTAAGTGCTATGCTTTTAGAAAAAAATATGAAACTTGATGCAGTTATTGAATTAAAGGTTGATGAAGAAGCGCTTGTTGCACGTATTTTAATGCGGGCAAAAGAGGCGGGTGAGAGCAGGGCAGATGATAATGAAACTGTAGTTCGTAACCGTTTAGATGTATATCGTGAGCTTACAGAACCCTTGGTTGCTTATTATGAAGCTAAAGGTTTATTAAGAACGGTTAACGGTATGAGTGACATGCAAAGTGTAAAAGAAGCAATTCGAAAGGCTTTGCAAAACTAGGGCTATTTATTATTTAGGTAAAGTCATGTTGACTTTATTTGATATAGGCTTTAGGAGACGGCAGTCTCAATTATTTTTAGACTGGAAACTGGCTAAACATATGGCTGGTTTTTCTGGTCT
>JAMONS010000116.1 GCA_027065555.1 Hyphomicrobiales bacterium
ACTTCTATGTTAATTTCGCTTTTAATACGCTCAATTAAATACATAGCGCTAGCATAAAACAACGGATCACCTTCGCAAATATAAGCAACATCTTGCCCCTCTTTAATATGCTGCTCAATTTCTAATGTTATTTCATTATAGGCTTTTTTTGCAGGCTCTCGTTTGATTTCCATCGGAATATTAATCGGCAATAATATAGCATTTTTTGACAAAAAATCTTTGGCAATTTCTAGCGCTCTTGAGCTAGTGTTAGGCTTTTGCCCAAAGGAAATGACAGGAGTTTCTTTTAATATTCTAGCAGCCTTTAGGGTGAGCAACTCAGGATCTCCCGTGCCAACTCCAACTAAATAAAGCGTGCCAATCATTATTTTTGCCCCTTAATAAACGACCACTGCATAATAGTTTTTTTAGGCTCAAACAAAGAGATTTTGCCATTTTGTTTAGCCCGAGCAATATCAATTTTAATAAGCTCGCCACCATAATTTTTATAGCGCTCAAGCAATGCTTGCTGCCCCCCTAAACTAACGGCATTAGCAACAATTCGCCCACCAATTTTTAACGCCCTTAAGCAGCTCTCCAACAGTGCAACATTTGCAACTTCACCACCCAAAAATATCACATCTGGTTGAATTTGATCTGTAATATTTTCAAGCGCCTCACCTGCAATAATTTCTAAGTCAGGCACACCAAGTGCTAATTTATTTTGCTCAATATATGCAATGCGCTTTTCGTTGCGCTCAAAACAAATCGCCTTGGCATTACGAGCAGAGCGCATAAATTCAATACCAATCGATCCACATCCAGCACCAATATCCCAAAGAATAGCATTAGGATAGGGAGCAAGTTTGGCGAGAGTTATAGCTCTAACTTCTCTCTTAGTTAGCTGCCCATCACAAATATATGCTTCATCTGGTAGACCAGCAATATTGGGCAAAAGCGGTGCACTTTCATTAGCCACACAATCAATCGCCAGCACATAAAAATCACCTATTTTTTGCCTGATTGCCTCATGTGCCTTAAAGCTAATAATGCGCTCATTCTTTGCTCCAAGATTTTCTAAAATGTTAAGCGAGCTATTTTCATAACCTCTTTGCTCTAATAAAGAAGCAACTTCATACAGCGTATTTTTATCTGATGTTAACGCCAAAATTCTATTTTTAGGGAAAAGATATTTATGTAAATTTTCAACCTTTCGCCCAACACTGCGCCCATGTAAAGAAATACAATCCGTATTTTGCAAAGCCCAGTGCAATTTACTAGCGGCAAGCTGAAAAGCACTAAGCGAAGGATAGGTTTCATATTCATCAAAATCAAGATGGCTGATAAGCGAAGCACCAATGCCAAACCAATTCGCATCCCCGCTTGCAAGGATAATTATCTGCTCACCCCTTAGCGCTAAAACCTGCTCTATTAGTGCCTTAAAAGGTGTTTTGAATAGCTGTGTTTTTTGCTGATATTTTTTTGGCAATCTATCTAATAATCTTTTAGTGCCAAGAATATTTTTTGCACTTTCAAGCAGGCTAAATTCTACAATTTCGCTCTCATCAAGACCAATAATATGCAACCAAACCTTGCTCATGTGCTTAGCCCAAAAGCTAGTGCATTTATCGCCGCTGCGGCAAATGCCGAACCACCACGCCGCCCTTTAAGAGTGATGAATGGCACACCAAAATTTTGTTCAATCAAAGCCTGCTTACTCTCAACCGCACCAACAAAACCAACTGCAAAACCCAAAATAAGCGCTGGTCTAATATTATCATTTTTCATTAGTTCAAGTAAATGGAAGAGAGAAGTTGGAGCATTGCCAATAGCAATTATTGCACCATCAATTCTATGTTTAAGCATTTCAATGCCAGCGGCAGAACGAGTGATTTTATTTTCTAAAGCAAATTCATTTACCCCATCATTATCAAGGGCGCATAAGATTTCATTTTTCGTTGTAAACTTACGTTTTATAATCCCCTTAGCAGCCATTTTTACATCGCATATTATTGGCGCATTTTTATTAAGCGCCTCTCGCCCCCTCGCAACTGCATCGCCAAAAAAAACCAAATCATCAACAATATCCACCATGCCAGATGAATGAATTAGTCGAATAGCAATTTCCTGCTCTTGCTCATTAAAGCGACTAAGATCTGCCTCATGCTTGATAATAGCAAAGCTATTTTTATAGATCTCCTTTGGCTGTTTTAGATAAAACATAAAATCAATTCTTTTTAAGCGTAAGTGGCCCTAATGGGTGATCTGCGTGCTTATAGGGGTGATGATGATGCGAATGATCATGGCCATATTCGTGAGTATGAAGCGGCGTAAAAGGAAGCCCATGTTCCTTGCAAAAATCCTCATTGCGGCACGAAGCATCGCAATCTCCATTACACGGACAATCCTCTAATCCGCCACCAATTCCCTCAACATGGTGATGATGGCTCTGTTGTTTTGCCCCCACCTCATCTTCAAAACCAAGCACTTGCTCACGATATTTACAAAGCGAGCAATTCATTAGATTTTGCCCATTAAGTATCTCACCAATTCTATCAATAAAAGTTTCAATCACTAAATCATGATCATTTAGATAAGGCGCTTTAACAAATTCTATTTCAGGAAAAAGCGCCGCCGCTTCATCAACTGCTTTATAAATTCGCTTAACTAACACACCAGTAAATAAAAAATATGGAAACACAATTATGCGCTTAAACCCTAATTTTGCTACCTTTTCTAATGCTGGCGCAACAAGTGGAAAAGTCACGCCAGAATAAGCGGTTTCCCCCCAACCAAAGCCTAAACCCTCCCACAACATTCGCATTACTTTTGTAGCATTTGAATTTGCATCAACATCAGATGAGCCACGCCCCACCACCATTAACAAACTATCATGGCGATTTATTTCATTATTTTCATTTGCTGTTTTCTCGGCCTGTATTATACGCTCACCAGCCGCCCTTATCATACGAGTATCAATGCCAAGCTCACGCCCATAGGTGATATTAAAATCATCATGTAATGAAGCATAAGAATTTAGCACTGAGGGGATATCGTTTTTTGCGTGCCCAGCAGCAAATAACATACCAGGTAACGCCAGCACATTTTTAATGCCCTGTTCTCGCAACCTATCAAGACCTTTATGAATTACAGGATTAGCAAATTCAAGATAGCCATATTCAAGCGGCACATTAGGCATCTGCTTTTTAAGACGCTCACTAAGATTGGCAAATTCATTAACGGCTAATTTATTGCGAGAGCCATGCCCACATAACATAATGCCCGTCTTGGGGGGCAAAGAAAATTTATTAGTCATGTTTACCTCTTTTGATAATTAAAAAGGCAACAATTCATTTATAAAGTCAAAAGCAACTCTGGACTTTTAGTCCCCGATTTGGGTCAACTGCACCAGAATGTTTTTCGCTCTTAAATAGAGAGTTGCAACTTATAACCTGTAACTTGAAGCGCCATAGCGGTCAATGATTATACGCTAAAATACCCTCTTTTCTGTCCGTCCTTAATCATGTCTTCTATCAACTCATGCAAAATAGGCGATCCTTGTTTTACAATTTCCATGCGTTCGAGTACCTGCTCCATTACTATTTCATGGCGCAACCACATTTGCCCATCGGTAAAATAATTATGCAAAAATGGCTGCAAACGATCCATCGCTCGTGCAAACAGCGCATTAGCGCTTTTTTGTTGCTCAAATTCTAGCCAAAGCGCATGATATTCACTGGCCAAATCTTTAGGCAATAACCCAAAAATCCGCTTGGCAGCCTTTTGTTCTTTTATAGATTGCTCTTTCTTACTAGCACCAGAATAAGCAGGATTATCACCCGCATCAATTTCTACAATATCGTGAATAAGCAACATTTTAAGCACGATTAAAATATCTATTTCCTCGTTTGAATATTCGCTCAATATCAACGCCATCATAGCTAATTGCCACGAATGTTCAGCGTCGTTTTCTTTTCGTGAATTATCCAATAATGGCGTTTGCCTCCAAATTTCTTTTAATTTGTCTATTTCCATAATAAAGGAAATTTGTTTTATCAGGCGCTGGCTTATTTCTATTTCATCTAAGTCCGTTTTGACTCGTGCGGCATAATCATTATCCTCTATTTCAGCTTTATTTTTATGCGCTTTTGCCTTAATTATTTTACCGCCCTGTTTTTTGAACTCATTAAACCCACCGGCAATATGGCTCACATTTTTAAGCCCTAAATCTTGCACTTGCTTGGTAGTTAAAGCCGAACGCCAAGCAGCAGCACAAAAGAAAATTATCCTTTTACCCGATGAAAATTCTTTACGGTGATAGGGGGAAGCTGGGTCTATCCAAAACTCAATCATACCACGAGGAGCGTGCATTGCACCCTCAATCCTACCCTCAAATTCTAATTCACGAATATCACGTAAATCAACAAACAAAACATCTTCATCATGAAGCAAACCTTTCGCTTCTTCTATACTTATGCTGATGATTTCTTTATTGGCTTGCTCAACCAATTCACTACTTGATTTAATTTTGTTCATATTAGCTTCACATTGCCTGTTATATTGATTGAAAAACAAAGGGACGGGCAATGATAGTAATAGCTAAAAAACTGATAAGTGCAATTCTTCTTTTAACTTTGCTTTCGGCTTGCACATTCACAGGCTTGCGTAGTGATTTTTCTCAAATTCAACTTTCAAATAATATTTATAAAATTTCTGTTACTGGCAAAAACTCTATAAATCATGAAACGGTTAAAAATTATGCGCTTTATTTAGCGGCAAACTTAACTCTAAAAAACAACAAACAGCGTTTTATCATTATTAAAGATGAAATTGAGCGGCTAAATAAAACTACAATTTCTGCCCCTATGCTTATTGGCAGCGCCCAATTAGATAATCATGTTCAGCCCATTTTTTCACCGCCAGAAACTGAAATAGAAACATATTCCGCAGGCGCAATAATTATTGAATTGATAGGTAAAAATGATAAGCGCTATAAAAATGCTTATGATGCTAAGTTAATTTTACAGCAATTAAACCTAATTCTAAGCCAAGATGATATAGATATATTATCAAGTTAAAATTCAATACCAGCTTGCGCCTTTATACCCAATCTAAATGGATGTTTTATCATGCTCATTTCGGTAACAAGATCAGCAATTTCAATTAGCTGTTCTTTGGCATTGCGCCCCGTAATTATCACGTGGACATCTTGTGGCTTATTTTTCAAAAACTCAATAACGTCCTTAATATCTATATAATCATAGCGCAGAACAATATTTAATTCATCAAGCAACACCATGTTATATTGCTTGTCCATAATCATTTTTTTGGCTTCCTCCCATGCGCATTGTGCGGCCTTTATATCTCTTCCCCTATCTTGCGTCTCCCAAGTAAAACCTTCGCCCATTGCTTTTATGCTAACTTGTTCAGGGAATTTCTCCAAAATATCTCGCTCCCCTGTTCCCCATTTCCCTTTAACAAATTGCACAATACCAATATTAAATCCATGCCCAAGCGCTCTAAAAACCATACCAAAAGCGGCGGTAGATTTCCCCTTGCCCTTGCCCGTATGAACGATGATTAAGCCTTTTTCCTTTGTCTTAGTTTTAAGCATTTTTTCACGAGCTTGTTTTTTCTTAAGCATTTTTTTGGCGTGATAAGCGTTGCGTTCTTCCTCGCTCATAAGATCAGTTTTTTTAACTCTATCACTCATTTTATTTCCTTATAAATATTCATAAATACTATTAGATTTTGGTTGCCAAAAACCTCGCTCGATCGCTTCATTAAATTTTGCTTTTAATTCTTCATAGGCGTGTTGATTATTTTCTTTAATAAAGGCTTGCACATTTTCATCCATTATAAAAGCCTCAAACGCCAGATCAAAATGATGAGTTTTCACCGCTCCAGTAGTGGCTGCAAAAGCAAACATATAATCAACTGAAGCAACAATTTCAAAAGCCCCTTTATAGCCGTGCCGCATTACGCCCGCTATCCATTTTGGGTTTGTAACACGTGATCGCATAACAAAACTAATTTCTTCCTCAAGAGTTTTAATTATTGGGCGCTCGGGGCGAGAATGATCATTATGATAGGCAAGGGGTTTTACTCCTTTTTGCGCCTCAACACTTGCAATTAAACCACCCTCAAATTGATAATAATCATCGCTATCAAGTAAATCATGCTCTCGATTATCCTGATTATGCACCACCGCTTCAATATTATTTAAGCGCTTTTTTAAGTTGGCTTTTTCAGGCAAGCCTTGCGCTTTGTTGCCATATGCATATTGAGAAAAATTAACA
>JAMONS010000117.1 GCA_027065555.1 Hyphomicrobiales bacterium
GAAAGCACAACTTGCTTGGCATTAGGAAATAATTTTGTAGCCTCCTCTGCAATGCGCTCAATTCCGGGCCCAATGGGCACAAGGCTGTCTTGCTCGCCACATTGGTTACATTTATTTGGTTTTTTAAGCTCTAATGCGCAATGATGGCACATTAATTTATGTGCAAAACGATGTTCGACCAACCACGTGGAGCAATCAGGACATTGATATTTATATCCGCAAGCCTTGCAAAGTGTTAAGGGGGCATAACCACGCCGATTAAGAAATAATAATGCCTGCTCATCATTTGCTAATATCTTGGTAATTTCCTCAACCAGCTTTGGTGCAATGAACATGCCCTTTTCTGGCGCTTGTTCTCGCATATTAATAATATTTATATTGGGAAGCGGCGCATCAAAAAACCGATTATTTAGGCGCACATGCTTATATTTACCAATATTTGCATTGTTGCGGCTTTCTATCGATGGGGTAGCAGAGGAGAGAATTAGTTTTGCTTGCGCAAATTTTGCCCTCATCACCGCCATATCTCGTGCGTGATAATTTATACCATCAGATTGTTTATATGCGCCATCATGTTCTTCATCTAATACTATTAAACCCAAATTGTGGAACGGTAAAAACAACGCCGAGCGTGCGCCAACTACCGCCCTTATTGAGCCATCATTTACCCCTCGCCAAATTTTAGCACGTTGCGCATTGCTCATATTTGAATGCCACTCAGCAGGCTTTGCACCAAAGCGTTTGGTAAAACGCTCAATAAACGTGTGAGTTAGTGCAATTTCAGGCAATAGGATAAGCACTTGTTTTTCTTGTTTTAAGATATCTGCAACTCGCTCAAAAAATATCTCGCTTTTGCCGCCTCCCGTAACGCCATCAAGCAAGGCAACGCCAAATCCTTGTGGCATTTGCTGTAATTCATCATAGGCAATTTGTTGCTCTTTACTAAGAATAGTTTTGGCAAAATCGGGGTCTGGAATTTTAACTGGTGCTGGCGCTTTAATTTCAATTTTTTTGATAGCGCCAATTTTTTCTAAACCATCAATAACAGAAGCTGAAACACCAGCTTCCTCTTTTAGCACTGCTTTTGAATAAGCCATTTCATCGCTTAAAATTTCTAGCACTCTTTTACGAGCCGTGCTCATGCGCTCAGGTTGCGCCCCTGATAATTGATAGGCAATCATAGGCTTGGCTTTAACCAGCGCCTCTTTTGAGCGCAATACGGCACGCAATACCATGCCCCTTTTGGCTAAATAATATTTTGCTACCCAATTAATGGTTTGCATAAGCTCATTTGAAAGCGGCGCACAATCATAAATATGCTCAATATCTTTAAGTCTATTGTGCGCTTTATTATCTTTTGGCTCGCCTAAAACAACACCCAAGACCTTTCTTGTGCCAAGCGGCACTAAAACAATAGAGCCAGAAACTACATTTTTGCCAACTGGCACACGATAGCTATAAGGCGCATCAAGCGCTACGCTTATTAATACGCTAACAATGTTACCAAGTTTTTTGCTCATAATTTATGTTACTATTATTTTTATCAATTTGAAATTGCCAAAAGTTTTTAGTTGTTTAAGTATTTTACTAGAATATTCAAATCATGGCTGATTTTGCACTGCTTTGCGACAAAAAAACTAACAAATATATTATTGCTTGGTTAAACGAGCTTAGTGCAGTTCGTCGATTATCAAAAAATACTATAGAGGCATATCAACGAGATATTGGGCAATTTATTAGCTTTATCTCTGCTCATCATGGCGAAAAAGTAAACCTAAAACTCCTCAAAACCCTAAAGCCATCTGATTTTCGCGCTTTTTTAGCCTCAAGACGTTCAAACGATGTCAGCTCAAGATCAATCGCCAGATCGCTTTCTTCGCTAAAAAGCCTGTTTTTATATTTTGAGCAAAGAGATATTATTAAAAACGAAGCGCTTAACATAATTCGTGCCCCAAAATTAGGTAAAACCCTACCAAGAGCGCTTAGTGAAGATGAAGCAAAAAAAACTCTTTCATCTATTAATGAATTAGAGGATGTTGCGTGGGTTAGTGCCCGTGATATTGCTGTTCTTTCGCTTTGTTATGGTGCGGGCTTGCGCATTTCTGAGGCTTTGGGGCTAAGGCCTATGGATATTGAAACGAGTTCAATGCGAATAAGGGGCAAGGGCAATAAAGAGCGAATAGTGCCATTAATAGGGAATATCGAAAAAGCTATTAAAAAATACTTGGAGCTTTGCCCCTTTGAAATTATTAATAATAAGCCAATGTTTTTTGGTGTTAAGGGCGGCACTCTTTCACCTCGAATTATCCAAAAACGGGTTGAGCAATTAAGAAGCGCATTAGGCTTGCCTCCATCAGCAACCCCGCACGCCTTAAGACATTCTTTTGCTACGCACCTATTGGGTCGAGGTGGAGATTTACGAACCATTCAAGAACTACTTGGCCATGCCTCGCTTTCAAGCACGCAAATATATACTAAAGTTGAGAATGAGCAATTATTAGAATGCTATCTGAGTGCGCACCCAAGAGGGCGGGTATAAAGAGGGCGGGTATAAAGAGGGATAAAAGCTGCATATAATTCCAGTTACGGCAACTATTCAATTTAGAGTAATTACAAAAACTCCAACGTATTAGAGTTATTTTAACCAATGTCCTAGTATTTATCCTAATACATTTAACAGATAGGCAGTTTGGACGCAGCCTTCATAATATTTAGGAATGAAAATATGTTCAAACTACCATTTAATCTTCGTGCAAATTCATTTGTCTGGCGTTTAATATTACCCGTTCCGATTGCTGTTATTATCGCTATGGTTACCGTTTGGATGTTTATTCCTCCCCTAATTAGTAAGAATGTTACTCAAAGCGCAATTTCTAACGGTTTGCAAACTGTTGATCAATTCAAACTTATTCGTGCGTACTATACCAATAATGTTGTAAAAAAAGCGGTGAGCTCTGGTGGTATGAAGCCAATGATTGATCATAAAGATAACCCAGTTGGCATTCCTCTACCTGCTACAATGATCCATGAAATTGGCGCTCAACTTGCTAAAAATGATACTAGTGTAACTTTATATTCAGGCATACCATTTCCAAATAGAGCAGATCAAAAACTAGACAATTTCCAAACAGAGGCATGGGAATTTTTACGTAATAACCCAGAGCAAATATTTACTCGTCAGGAAAACCGAGAAGGCAAAGAGCTTGTTCGTGTAGCCATTGCTGATAAATTGGTTGCACAAGGTTGTGTAGATTGCCATAATTCTCGTGCTGATACGCCAAAGAATGATTGGAAATTAGGTGATGTTCGTGGTGTGCTTGAGGTTAGTACAGTAATAGACAAGCAACTAGCCGCAGGCTCTTTATTAAGTATGGAATTATTAATCGGCACGCTAGTATTTGGCATTATCCTATCTATTATTGCAATTCTTGGTGCTATGTCCATCTCTCGCCCCATCTCTCGCCTAAATAAAACTATGGACGCTTTGGCCGCTGGTGACTTGGACGTTGAGGTTCGTGGATCTGATCGTGGAGATGAATTAGGTGATATGGCTCGTGCGGTTGAAATTTTCCGTGAGAACGGCATTAAGGTTGCTTCAATGACTGAGGAAGAAAAGGAAGCAAGTGAACAACGCATAGTTGATCGCACTAAGATGATGCAGGATTTACAGCGTGCGTTTGGTGAGGTTGTTGATGCAGCCATTGCGGGTGATTTTTCTAAGCAGGTTGAAGCTAATTTTCCTGATGAGGAATTAAATAATCTAGCTGAAAGCGTGAATAATCTGGTGGCTACTGTTGATCGTGGAGTTGGCGAAACTGGTGCGGTGCTTGCAGCTCTTGCACAAACAGATTTAACATTGCGTGTAAATGGTGAATATGAGGGCGCATTTGATAAGCTAAAAAGCGATACTAACATGGTTGCAGATCGCCTCACAGAAATTGTTGGTCAATTACAAAGCACATCTGGCGGACTTAAAACAGCAACTGGTGAGATACTTGAAGGTGCAAATGACTTGGCTGATAGAACCACAAAGCAAGCCGCAACTATTGAAGAAACATCAGCCGCTATGGAGCAACTTTCTAGCACAGTTATAGCTAATGCTGAAAAGGCAGAAGAAGCTTCAAATAAATCTGCTATCACTTCTAAAACAGCGGCCGATGGCGAACAAATTATGCATAAAGCAAAAGACGCTATGGAGCGCATTACGACGTCATCTGAGAAAATCTCCAACATCATTGGCATGATTGATGATATTGCTTTCCAAACTAACCTGTTGGCGCTTAATGCTTCTGTTGAAGCGGCAAGAGCTGGCGAGGCTGGAAAAGGTTTTGCGGTTGTTGCGGTTGAGGTTCGTCGCCTAGCGCAAAGTGCGGCAGAAGCATCTTCTGAGGTTAAGGTGTTAATTGAGCAAAGCGCAACTGAGGTTTCTGGTGGCTCTAAATTAGTTGAAGAAGCGGCTGGGAAACTTAATTCTATTTTAGAATCGGTACGTGAAAATTCAACCCTTCTTGAAAGCATTGCAAAAGAAAGTCGTGATCAAGCTGGTTCAATCGAAGAGGTAAATGGAGCGGTTCGTCAAATGGACGAAATGACGCAACATAATGCGGCACTAGTTGAGCAAACAAACGCCGCCATTGAGCAAACAGAAGCACAAGCTAGTGAGCTTGATCAAATTGTTGATGTGTTTAAGTTGGCAGGTAATACAAAATCTTTAGCGCCAGCACCAAGGGGCATTAAAGCCATCAAAGAAAAAGTCACCCATGCAGCCAAAACCTATCTTTCAAAGGGCAATGCGGCACTTAAGGTGGATGATGAATGGGCTGAGTTTTAATAATATATATAAATATTAAAACTAAAAAGGGCGTTTATTTTAAGCGCCCTTTTTTATTTGATAATGACTTGAGCTCAGGTAGCTTTATGGTGATAGTTGTAACAATAGCTGGTCTATCCGCACATGAAAGGGTAAGAATATAATTATGAACTATACCATAAGTTAAAATTGAAAAGTAAAGTTATGATAAGCAAATATTTGAAAATAAATGATGAAGTTAATGTAGCTCTTAAACAGGGCAAAGCCGTTGTGGCGCTAGAATCAACCATCATCACACACGGAATGCCATATCCGCAAAATTTTGAAATGGCACAACAAGTTGAGCAAGTGGTGAGGGAAAATGGCGCAATACCTGCAACTATTGCTCTTATGGACGGCAAGATGTGCGCTGGTTTAGATGGTGCTGAACTAAAGCATTTGGCACTAGAAGGGCATAAGGCATTAAAAGCCTCACGGCGTGATATGGCGGCGATTATTTCATCAAAACAAATGGCAGGCACAACCGTTGCTACCACCATGATTATTGCACAAATGGCAGGCATAAAAATATTTGCAACTGGTGGTATTGGCGGTGTTCATAGGGGAGGGAGCGAAAGCTTTGATATTTCTGCTGATCTAAATGAGCTTAGTTCAACAAAAGTTGGCGTGGTGTGCGCAGGGGCAAAATCCATTTTAGACATTGCCAAAACTTTAGAAGTTTTAGAAACAAATGGCGTGCCAGTTATTGGTTATAAAACTAATGATTTCCCTGCATTTTATTTACGTAAAAGTGGGTTTTTTGTTGATCATAATTTTGATAATGAGCAGCAAATTGCAAAAATGCTAAAACTACAATGGCAACTAAATATGGGTGGCGTATTAATTGCTAATCCCATTCCAAAGCAATATGAAATGAAGCAAAGCGAGATTGAGGGGTATATTTCTAGTGCACTTAAAAAAGCTGACGAATTGGGTATTAAAGGTAAGGATATAACGCCATTTTTACTCAAAAGCATTTTTGAAATGAGTGAGGGGAAATCGCTGATTGCAAATATTGCGCTAGTTAAAAATAATGCAAAAGTAGCGGCAGAAATCGCTATTGCCTTGCAAGAGAATAACAATGGTTAGATTGCCCAAAATAACTGATCCCATTTTAGTGCTTGGTGATGTGATGCGTGATACGATTATATTACCTGAGGGGAAGATGGCTCGTGGCTCTGATGTTAGAGCAAAAATCCGGGTTCTTGAGGGTGGCTCGGGTGCAAATCAGGCGATGTGGCTTAGTGAAAATAAGGTAAAAGTGAAATTTATCGCTCGGGTTGGGGAGAGTGATTTTGCTTATTATAAAAATCAGTTTTTAGCGCATAATATTGAACCCATCTTGCAAGCAGATGAAAATAACCCAACAGGGCATTTAGTTACCTTAGTTGATTATAAAGATGGCGAGCGTAGTTTTTTTACTGATA
>JAMONS010000118.1 GCA_027065555.1 Hyphomicrobiales bacterium
CTTTGTTGGTTTGAATCTAGTTTTTATAATTAAAATCAAATCAAATCAAAAGGACAAACCTATGTTCAAATTATCTATTGCTGCGCGCTTGGTTGCAGCAGCGTTACTTGTTGCCCCATTTTCTGCCCCAGTATTTGCAGCAGAAAATGAATTAACCGTTGCATTTAAACGTGATCGATACAGTGTTGACGAAGAAAAATTTACCTTTACTGTTCGTCGCCCTGCAGCTCAAATCGTTGAAACTGCAGTGAAACCAGATGCTAATTTTCTGCCTGAGCCCTTGCTTTTTAAAAGCTGGGATTATGCTAATGGAATTTATTCCATTACATTGCGTGAGGGGGTGAGTTTTTCTGATGGAACACCCTTTAATGCTGATACTGCTATCGCTGCGTTAAAACTCTATGATTCTGGACGTTCAGACTTTTTGCAAATTGACCCTGAGAGTTTTGAAAAATCTGGGCCATTAAGTTTTAACTTCCGCTCCGAAGTTGGCTCCTCACTGGTCATTGAAAATATGACACATCGAGCGACATCACTTTTTTTAACCGATACAAACCGAGCTGAGAATCCAATTGGCACGGGTCCTTATTTGTTTGAAAATTATGTGCCCAATCAATTTTTAACAGTTAAGAGAAATCCTAACTATTGGGGTGAGGCGCCAAATATAGACAAACTGACTTTCCGCTTCATTGGTGATGATAATGCACGTCTTTTAGCATTGCAGAATGGTGAGATCGATATTATAGGCGAGGTAACTCCGCAAATGTTGTTATCAATGCCTCAAGATGGATCTGTAGTCTTGCATGAAAGTAGGCCAATTCGCTATGTTGCATTGTTGGTTAACCTAAATGGTGCTGCACCTTTTGACATTATGCATGACTATAAAGTGCGTGAAGCCATTGCATGGTCTATTGATCGTGAGACTATTGCTAGCGTGCTTTATGCTGGGCGCGGCATTCCAGCCAAAGGAATTTTACCAGGATGGATGTTTAATCTTGGAGATAATCATACTGATGGTTTTGGTTATGATCCAAAAAAAGCAGGCGAAATGCTTGATGCAGCTGGTTGGATCATGGGGGCAGATGGAATTCGCGAAAAAGACGGGCGTAAAATGACGCTACGTTTGGTTGCCGCTTATCCAAATGTTTCAAGTGTTAAACCAATGCCTGAAATGCTTGAGCAAATGTTCTTAGCTGTTGGAATTGATATTGACCTTGTAGAGGTAGATGATAGTGGGGTTTATGGCTCAACTTATCTTAAGCCAGGTGAGGGTGATTTATTCATGGAATTTGCCTCGAATAATAACACCGATCCAACTTATCTGCTTAATAACCTCTTTACAACGACAACACCTTGGGCGAGCTATCAGCTAACTGCTCCTGGGCCACATGTGGATGCTTTGCTTGAGCAAGCGCGTGCAGCGCAAACTCGAGATGAGGTTATTGAAAAAGTGCGGGCGGCGCATAGAGCTATCGTTCAAGAAGATCTTGCGGCAATCCCAATTCTTTTTGTGCCAAACTTCACCCTCTCACGTCCTGGCATTAGTGTTCCTATGTCAGAATATGCTGACTGGGTCGATTTTGGGCAAGTCACTCTTAGCGACTAGTTTTCTAAGATGAATTTAAGGCGGGGCGCAAATATGTGCCCCGTCTAAAATTAGGATTTAGCTCATGATAAAATATTTGCTGATACGTATGGCTAGTGCTCTGCCTACACTATTGGGCATGACTATTGTAGCCTTTGCAATTGTATCTCTTGCTCCAGGTGACCCAATAGAGCAGGAATTGCGAGCCATGGGCATTGTTCCAACTGTTGAGGATTTGAATGCGCTCCGAGCAAAATATGGACTTGATAAACCATTTATTTATCGCTATTTGGACTGGATGTCGCGGGCAGTTCAATTTGATTTTGGTACGTCTATTGCTACTGGGCGAACTGTTATCAATGAAATAAGTCTCCACTTTCCTGCAACATTTACTCTAGCCATAAGCGCACTTTTTGGCACGATATTAATTTCATTAACACTCGGTATTGCTGCCGTTGCTTCAAATCAAAATACAGCTAGCTTTTTACGTGCCTTAACAGTGGTTTTGGTTTCAATACCCTCATTTTGGTTGGCTTTAATTTTGATATATATTTTTGTATTTTACTTTGGTTGGGCACGATTAGTAGGAGACGGCAGTCTGCGTGATCTTGTTTTACCTGTTATTACTCTTAGTCTTGGCTCTGGCGCTGCTTTGGGGCGGGTTGTTTATGAGCGGATACGTGCCGAAATGTGCGAAGATTATGTCCGCCTAGCTATTGCCAAAGGAGTTTCACCAGCAAAAATTTTATTACGCCACATTACCCCACGCATAATTGGCCCATTAGCTACCGCTTGGACAAATGCTTTAGGGGGACTGCTGGGTGGTGCAGTAATCGTTGAATCAATTTTTGGCTGGCCCGGCCTTGGCCAACTCATTTTACAAGCTATTTCTCAGCGAGACTTTCCGATTATTCAGGCCTATCTGGTTTTTATGGGTCTTGGATTTTTTATTACTAGCTTGATAGCCGATATCATCGTGATAATTACTGATCCCCAGTTGCGACGGAAGAATAGCCATGAATAATTTAAGTGCTAAAAAACTCAATTCAGTGTATCAATTTATACTTATCCTAAAAAAACATAGTGGTTTGAGCATTGGCATTTTTATATTATTTGCTTTTGCTTTTATCTCTTTATCACCGTTATTCATTACCTATATTGAACCCAATAAGATGGATCTACTGGCACGTCTTTCTCCCCCCTCTAATGAACATATTTTAGGAACTGACCATTTGGGTCGTGATGTTCTTTCTCGTTTTGTTGCAGCAATTCCAGTCTCTCTTGGTGCAGCTCTTTTTGCAATGATGGTAATTCTTGCTATCGCTCTGCCATGGGGTTTAGTTGCAGGAATTATAGGGGGGCGTGTTGATGCGATAATGATGCGAATGGCTGATATTATAATGGCTTTCCCAACGCTTATATTCGCTCTAGCGATAATCGGTTTTATGGGCGCTTCTTTAGAAGCCTCCATAATAGGAGTGGCAGCAGCTTGGTGGCCATCAAATGCACGTATGATACGTGCTTTGGTTCTTGCAGCTAAAGAGCGTGAATTTGTGCGTGCTGCACGGCTGGCTGGTGCATCACATCTACGCATTATCTTTCGCCATATTATGCCGCAAATCCTGCCGCCGCTCACAGTAATAATCTCTTTAGAAACTGCTTCTGTTTTACTTGCTTTATCTTCCCTTAGTTTTTTAGGGATTGGCGCTCAACCACCAACTCCAGAATGGGGGGCAATGCTTAACGAAGCACGTCCGTTTTTTACCCAAGCTCTACACATGCTACTTGTTCCTGGACTTGCAGTAACTTTGGCTGTTTTGGGTCTAAATCTTGTTGGCGAAGGGCTTCGCCATATCCTTGATCAGCGGGAGCCTTATAAATGGTAAATGCTTTGTCAGTTGAAGAATTAAGTCTGCACGCTAATGGACAAACGCTTTTGGATAATGTCTCCTTTGAGCTTGCGATGGGTGAAAGAAAAGGTTTGATTGGTGCTAGTGGGTGCGGCAAATCTCTTAGCGCAAGTGCTATTTGTGGGTTATTACGTCCACCTCTTTTTATTGCATCAGGACGGATAATTCTTGATGGGCGCAATATTCTTGATTTCACTCAAAAAGAATGGCGAGCAGTGCGGGGGAGACATATATTCCAGATTTTCCAAAGTCCAGGAACTGCCCTGACCTTGGCTATGCGTATAGGGCCTCAACTTCTTGAAGCTGCAGAAATAGCGGGGGTAAAAAATTCTAAAAGAACAGTCCTAAAAGCCCTGCACGATGTTGAATTAGATGAAGCTATTACCGAGTTTTTTCCCTATCAGCTTAGTGGTGGCATGAAGCAAAGAGTGCTTATTGCCATGGCGTTAATTCTACGCCCACGTATTTTAATTGCTGACGAGCCTACAACTGGTCTTGATGTTCTTACAGAATTTGAAATCCTTTCCTCCCTAAATACAATGATTGAAGAAACTGGCGCTTCACTATTATTTATCAGTCATGACTTGCGCGTTGTGCGCAACGTTGCTCAGCGCACTCTTGTTATGCATGAAGGGCGTATAGTGGAAGAAACTCAGACAGATATGCTTATGCAATCATCTCACCAACATTCCAAATCTCTTGCAAAAGCTGCGGCTTCACTAGTGCGCTCATGTTGAACATAAAGGGACTAACAAAGAGCTTTTACAACTCAGTAGTTCTTTCCAATATTGATCTGAGTATTGAGAAAGGGAAAATCCTAGGACTGATTGGTCATTCTGGGTCTGGCAAATCTACATTGGCACGTTGCCTAGTAGGCCTAGAAAAACCTCAGTCGGGTCAAATATATTTAAACGATAAATTAATTATTCCAGGTCAGGGCGATGCGCGCCAAAGGATTCAATATTTATGGCAAGATCCAATGCAAGCACTTAGCCCGTTTTTAAGCGCTCATGGGGCTATTATGGAAAGCTTAAATGGCTTTAATATTGGCTCAAAAGGCTCACGTTCTGCTCGTGCAACTAAATTGTTGGAAGGTTTGGGGATTGGTTCTGACTTAGCTAATCGCAAACCGCACGCCCTATCAGGTGGACAGGCACAGCGCATTGCCTTGGCACGAGCTTTGGCGGCTGAACCAAATTTACTCATTCTTGACGAGCCACTATCTTCGCTTGATTTACCAACCCAGATTGCAACAATTGATCTTTTACGTAAAATACATGCAGATCGACAGATATCAATGCTTATAATAAGCCATGATCTGGCTCCGCTTTGGCAACTGGCCAATCATATTGCTGTCTTAGACAAGAAGGAAATAGTAGAAAATCTACCAATATCAGAATTTGCAAAAAAAGCACGCCACCCATTGTCACGCGCCTATATTCAATTATCTGAATAAACTCAAGTATCTGAAGGAGCTCAAGTTAGGCTGAGGAGCTACCATTTTTAGGCCATTCGGTTCTAGAATTTTCCGAGGTTATGAGGTCAGAAGAGGGCAGGGAGGCTATTTGATCAGATGGTAAAAATTTAAAATTTCTAGCCTGTGCTAATTGTTTTGCAGCTATGAAACGCTTTTAAGCATCATCAGTGTCACCAGTAAGGCGAGCCTCCCAGCCAGCTAATAGCTGTTGCCAAGCAATAGATGCTTTTTGTTGTGCTTGTTCCAAACTATCTGTGTGAAGACTAATACCAACGTGTTTTCTTAGTTCAATATCTTTAAATCGCACAGGCACACGTTTTCGTAAATGGTAAGTATCGCCGTTTGAGCTGCGCTTACTGATTGTCATTATATTGAACCTAACATCTAAATTGTGCTGCAAAATGCACCACAAGTCAAGTATTTTAACTCCGCCACGTTGTGCGAGAGGGTAAAATACGTTGATAAATCAATGAGTTAGCAATGCCTTTGATGTTGAGAAGCTGGCGGAGAGGAAATTCTCTTATATGGAAAAATATTGATTTAATCGTTATATTTCAATTAGTTGCAAAATTAGCGTTTAGCATTTTGTATAGTAGAATGTATAGCAAATTTTTGATTTATATATTTTGGTCAGGATTCTAGCAAAATGAATCTAAAAATAAACTAGGTATTTTTATATAATTATAGAACGCAACATCCACTCTTTTAATAGAGCTCTAAGTTCACCTGCATTTTCTTAAATAGAGAAAATATTTTTTAATGTTTTGGATATAAAAATGGGCTGCAGGATTTTTTGCAGCCCATCGTTAAACATGTTGTTTATTTAGTCTTTATCTTTTTGGAAGAGGCATCCAATCTGGCATAGAAACATCAGCATGGGCGAACTGAGGCATTTTAGCCGATAGGTCTTCCATGTTTTTAATATCGCTCTCATTTAAGAATTTCTGAGTGATAAGCGTTGGTGGAACAATTACGTTTTGTCCAACTTCTTCACCAGCCAGCAACATAGCCAATGTGCGAACAGACACTTCGCCAACAACTGCTGGGTTAGTAGCAGCGGTTGCTACCCAAGAACTACCTGGTTCACGCATAGCGGCGATATCTGCAGTAGAAACATCAGCTGAATATATATCAATCTGATCTGTTAGGCCTGCTTCATCTACAGCAATTTTTACGCCCTTTGCAAACTCATCATAGGGTGCAAACATAACTGTAATATCTGGATTTGCCTGAAGCACTGAGCGT
>JAMONS010000119.1 GCA_027065555.1 Hyphomicrobiales bacterium
ATGGCAACGAGTTATAATAATTTGGCGGTTAATTTGAATTCTCAAGGTAAATATGATGAGGCAGAAGTGCTTTTTCAAAAAACATTGCAAATAAGGGAGCGAGCATTAGGAAAAGAGCACCCTAGTATAGCAGATAGCTATAATAATTTGGCGGCTAATTTGACTGCTCATGGCAAGTATAAAGAGGCAGAGGTGCTTTATCAAAAAGCATTGCAGATTTGCGAGCGAATGTTATGTGAAGACCATCCGCACACGGTATTATTTAAAAAAAATCTGGCAGATTGCAGAGCCGGCATGAAGTAATAAATTCTTCTCAATATGCTCCGCTGTCATGCCGTTGAAAAACGGCATCCATTTGTGCTATCAAATCATATCACAAATGGAGGTTTTATAGGTGTTTCAGCAAGGAGAACAATATTAAATTGTGCTTGTTTATAGGTACAATGGATGCCGTTTTTCAACGGCATGACAGCGGAGTGAGGATTTGGCATGACGATGGAGTGTGGACTTATCCCAACTACTAACTAACAGAAAGCACTGCATCAAGATTTATTCGAGATCCACCAACCATTAGAATTGGCATATCTCCTGTTAAATCTACTTTATCAACTACGCCTTGCACCTGTGTGAGGGCTGTTACAAGATTATCATTGGCATCTCTTGCTTCTATAGTAATGGAATAATTGCCGCTTGGATATTCTAATCCACTTTCGTCTTTACCGTCCCATTCAAAACTTGCTTGTCCTGAATTGAGTGATAATTGCTTGCTAAATACTATTGCTCCAGCATCATTGCGGATTGTTACGCTTGAATTTGGGGCATTTTGACCTAAAGTAAATGTCCAGCTTGCTTCTCCGTTCTCTAGTGCAGTTACTGAACTTTGTGCCGTGACAGTTTTACCTATCATGCCTATTGCCTGATTATTGGCTGCATATTGCGAGCCGCTTGCGTTTTGAGTGCCTAAAACTAGTGCTTCAAGATATTCGTTGGTTTTTAATTGTTGTTCAACTGAGGTGAATTGTACCATTTGTTGGGTGAATGCATTTGTATCTAGTGGCTCTAGTGGGTTTTGGTTTTTTAGCTGTGTGGTGAGCAACGTTAGGAAAGTATCAAAATCATCGGCAATAGTTTTTTTTGATCCAACTAATGATGATGGGGTTGCTGGTGTTGCTCCTGCAATATTATCTAAAGCCATGTTTTTCTCCTAAGCTGTCATGTTTAAGCCGCCAAGTGTGGCGGTGCCACGATGAATTATCGTATTTGGCATTTGGTTTATAATATCAATATCTGTTTCAATTTCATTTTCTGCTTGTGCTTCATCAAAATTCTCATGCTCATTGCCAAAGCCATTATCATTCTTTGCAAATGGATTATCTTTTAGCGAAAATTCTAAATTGGTTTTTGAGCTATCAAGACCCGCTTGGCTTAAAGCACGTTCAAGCGCACGGGCATCACGTTGTAATAGATCAAGAGTTTCAACTCGCTCAACTGTTAGTCTAGCGTTTAGTGCGCCAGATTTATCAATTTCCATTCTTACATCAATTCTGCCCATCTCGGGTGGGTTTAGCTGAATTTGAAAACGTGAATTGCCTGCTTTTATATTGCTGGCAAATTCATAGGCAATGTGCGGCAAGTTAAGATTTTGTGCTGGCTGTTGGAAAAGAGTGGTTGCTGGTTTTATTGAAGCTGGTGAGCCTGTTATTAATGCTGCCTGACCATTAGATTGCACTGCTAATATTGGCTCTGATTGGGCTAAGCCATCAAGTTTTGCCGCTTGTGAAGAAATTGATGCTTTTGAATAATTTTGTGCAATTAAAATATTACTATTGCCTGTTTGAGAGGTAACAGAATTAGATAATTGCTGATTATTATCTGCATTAACATTTACGTTTTTCGGCGAAATAACCGTCATCAAATTATTGCTTGCTCCAGTTTTGGGGGCTATGGATTGCGGTGCAAGATCTATTGAAGATCGGTTATTTGCCGAATTTCTATCTGCTAATTTAGTTAAGCCTGTTTGCGCCAATGCCGCTTGCAAGGATACAGTTTGGTTTGTGCTAGAATTAGCATTTTGATTAGTGAATTTATTTATTAGAGTATTTATCTCTTGTGATAATTTTGGTGAGGCATCTGATAGATTTTGTGCAAATTGTTGCAAAGTTGAAACTATATCTTTAGCGGCAAGATTTATCGGGTTTTGCGTTTGGGCTACATTGTTTACAGTTGCTGTCTGAGAATTTGGTGAATTAATCCCCTGTAAGGCAAGCGAAGCAATCCCTGTTTGGCTATTAGTATTTAGTGATTGATAAATGCCAGTAGCGGCGACAACGCTTGAGCCAACTGGCGTTGGTGCAATCGAATTAAGTTGAGCTGCTAGAATATTAATTGCTGCAATAGATTTATCTATTAGCTTGGGATCTATTTCCTGACCATTTTCAAGCGCTTTGCCAATCATCTCCAATGATTTAAGCAGGTCTGAAAGTGCTGTTAAACCATTTTGTTGCTCATTTGGCAGACCAGTAATATTTGTAATTTGCGCTAAATCTATTGCACTATTTGCCCCTAAAGTTGCCGTGATATTTTCAAGGCTTTGTTTTGCTTTTTCCTCTGTCGTGCCTAGCGGCTTTTCTGCCACTTGTTCTGGCTTGTTTAGGCCCAATAGGGTTGCAATTAATGCAGCAAAATCATTGGAGGTGGTTTTTGTCTGATTTTGAGAAGAATTTTGCGCACCAGCCACCAAAGCAATGCCAGCGCTTTGGCCAAGCACTTGAGAAGAGCTTTGATTACTTGGTGTCGCAATGTTCATCAAAATAGACATAAAGACGCAAATATTCCTTTTTTAGACGTAAATGTTCAAACATATCTATGCAAGTGGCTTGCCAGTTTTATTGTTGATAGAAATATTGATATATTTCAGTATCTTAGCTGTTTTGTCATTAATGTGATTTGAGAATAAATTTGCAGGCTAGGAACTTTTGGCTTATATAACGGCAAATTGTGCCTACTAGGGGCATATTATAATTTTGATGCTGGACCTTTAATCCAGAGGAATGAAAAATGTTAAACTCATTAGATATTGCAAAAGAAGTAAAAGATACTCGTGTGGTGGTTGCCATGTCGGGTGGTGTTGATAGCTCGGTTGTTGCTGGAATATTAGCAAAACAAGGCTATGAAGTTATTGGCGTAACGCTACAATTATATGATCATGGCGAGGCAACTTTTCGTAAAGGTTCGTGTTGTGCTGGGCAAGATATTAGCGATGCTAAACGAGTGGCGGCGGCGCTTAATATTCCTCATTATGTGCTTGATTATGAAAAACGTTTTGCAGAGGCGGTTATTCATCCTTTTGCAGATGCCTATGCGAGGGGGGAAACTCCCGTGCCTTGTATTGCGTGTAATCAATCGGTGAAATTTGAAGATCTATTAAATGTGGCAAAAGAGCTTGGTGCTGATGTGTTGGCAACTGGTCATTATGTGCAATCAAAACTAATTGATGGGCGCAGAGCGCTTTTACGTCCGAAAGATAATGAGCGAGATCAAAGCTATTTCTTATTTGCGACAACACCTGAGCAATTAGATTTTTTGCGTTTTCCTTTGGGAGGCATGTCAAAGGTGCAAGTGCGTGAATTAGCGCATGAAATGGGTCTAGAAATTGCTGATAAACATGATAGCCAAGATATTTGCTTTGTGCCGCAAGGTAAATATGCCGATGTAATTCGTAAATTAAACCCAAAAGCTGAACAGAAGGGTGAAATTGTGCATCTTAATGGCGATGTGCTTGGCTCGCATAATGGCATAATAAATTATACTATTGGGCAAAGGCGTGGGCTTGGCATTGCCGCTCCTGAGCCGCTTTATGTTGTGAAATTAGATGTAAAAAATAATCAGGTAATTGTTGGCGCTCGTGAGGCGCTAAAAACTCATACTATGAAATTGCGTGATGTAAATTGGCTGGGTGAAGAAAGTTTAGAAGCTCTTGCTAGCGGCAATGGTTTTGCGATTGAGGCTAAAGTGCGCTCAACTAGGCCGCCAAAAGAAGCGATTATTCAAATGATTGATGGTGAGATATTCGTTACTATCATTGAGGGGGAGGATGGAATTTCTCCTGGTCAAGCATGTGTGTTTTATGCAGATGGGAGCGAAACAAGCGAAGTTTTGGGCGGTGGGTTTATCGAAAAAGCTATTGCTAAGAGTTTTGCTGCCTAGGGGAATATTGTGCATAATAAAACAGCTCTTATTACTGGCGCTTCAAGCGGAATTGGTTATGAAACAGCACTTGGCTTAGCCAAAAAGGGTGCTGAAGTTATCATTACAGGACGAGATGAGGAGCGCACCAAGCGAGCGGTTCAAAAAATTATTGAACAAAGTAATAATTCAAGAATCTCACATTATGTTGCTGATTTGCGCATGGTGGAAAGTGCCCGTTGGCTAGCCCAAACTATTTTAGATGATCATTTAAGGCTTGATATTTTAATCAATAATGTTGGTGCAATGAGTGAAAAAAGAATAATTACCCAAGAGGGGTTTGAGGCAACTTGGGCGCTTAATCATTTATCTGCTTTTACACTCACCTATCTCTTGCTTGATTTATTAAAAGAGAGCGGCAGAAAAAGCGCAAAATCAAGAATTATAAATGTTTCTTCAAGCGCACATAAGGGGGCAATACTTGATCTTGCCGAAGTGATAAATAATGAAAAACCTTATGAGAAGTGGCGAGCTTATGGGCAATCAAAACTAGCAAATATTATGTTCACCTATGCTCTAGCTACAAGGCTTGAGGGGCATAATGTAAGCGCAAACTGCCTGCACCCCGGAGTAATTGGCACAGGTTTTATTGCAAATATAGGCAAAATAGAAAGATTACTTGCACCCATTATAAAAATAGTTCTTACCTCGCCAGAAAAGGGCGCAAAAACCTCTATCTATTTAGCTTCATCAAGTGAGGTTGAAAACCATAGCGGTAATTATTTTATTAATGAAGAACCAGCTTTTTCTTCTGATTATTCTTATGATGAAGATTTACAAGAGCAATTATGGGAGCGGAGTTTTTATCAAGGTATAATGGCTTTTGAAATGTAGTTTGTCTTTAGCTCACGCTTTTGTTGGCTACGCTTAGGGTGATACTAATTCACTGATCAAACGAAGTTTTGTAAGACCCCACACCAGTTAGGTGAATGTTCAAATTGCTCGTTTCATAGGTATATGTATGAGTGAGAGCTAATCTTGAATTTGTGCATTGGGGCGATCCTATACATTGAGGCACGCCGAAAACATAAAATAGATCATTTACCTCAGTAATGGAAGCCTGCTCAAGTAAGCGAGTTTTGTCTGTTCCATCAATTTGCTCAATCCATTGCACAAACAATTGATTGGTTACACGCTCAAATCCTTGGGTAGTAACGATAAACCTGATATGTCCCCGCCTATCATTATCCTCCCAATATCCACCTGACCAGACTTGTGCAATTAAAGTGTTTAGCGACATTGCCTGTTCTGCCAATGCGGGTTTTAGGTCTTTAGTTGGGGCAGTTTGCGCTTGTGCATTATTTGCAGTTAGGACAAAAATTAAACCTAATATTCCTATGAATTTCAATTGCATTATTTTTCCTTTTTGCTGTTGCCCCTAAGTTAGGTATCTGAATATTAACACGAAAGCTAAAATATGCTAAATACATCTAATTATTTTCCAAGGGTTGCCATACTTGTGCCGTCATATAATTATGTTGATGCAAAATAGTTGTAATAATATTGGAATTTTAGTGATAAAAAATCCGACGCTTAAGAGCAAAGATGAAACAGAGCAAGCTCTTAACGATAAAGAGCTTGGCGATGCAGAGCTTGTAGATGCTGCTGTTGGAGGCAATAGGGCGGCGTTTGCTATATTGCTAGAGCGTCATTATATGCTGATTTATAAAATCGCTTATCAATGGTTAGGCCATCAATCTGATGCGGAAGATGTGACGCAAGAGGTGTGTCTTAAACTGGCAAAAGTGCTTAAATCATTTGATGGTAGAGCAAAATTTTCTTCTTGGCTTTATCGTATTGTGTTAAATGTGGTGCGTGATATGCAGCGCTCACGGGTGCGGCAAAATAAACGCCATATTGCGCTTAAAGATATCACACAAGCCAATTTCCCAGCTAACCAAGAAGAAGCAACAACTTATTCACAAATGTGGCAGGCGGTCAGGAAATTGCCGCAAAAACAATGCGATGCGGTTTTGCTGGTTTATGGGCAGGAGCTTAATCACTTTGAAGTGGCGCAAATTATGGACGTAAAAGAAAGCACTGTTTCTTGGTATGTGATGGAAGCAAAAAAGAGCTTGAAAGGGCTTTTGTAAAATGATCAAAAAAACAGATAAACTAGATATACTGAAAAATGCTGATAGCCCAGAGCCTTCAAAAACAAGGCGTGCGCAAAATTTAGAAGCGGCAATGCTGGCTTTTGATAAGGAGCAACAAGAGCAATTAAAACAAAAAAATAAAAACTTCCAAGGAAATGGTTTGGTGCGCCGTCTTATGTCTATCTTTAACTTTTCAAAAAGGACATTTATTATGGATATGAGAATTCCACTTGGCGGCGTTGCTATTATTGGTTTGGTACTTTTACCACTAGCTTTAATGTATAATTCATCTACTAGCTTAACAGGGCTTAATTCGCCTTTGGGCCAGCCAGTTCAAGAAAATAAGGATATGCAACTTAGTGAAAACCTAACTAAGGAAAAGCCAGCTAAGTTAGAAGGTCGCACACGAAGTGAAAATGATGGAGCGATTGCGCTTGATAGTGCCGCTCCAGTTGCTGAAAGCGAGGTAAGTGAGGCGGCTGTTTCTAATCCAGCCGTTCAGATGACAAGTAAAATAGCACAGCGTCCTGAACCACTTGGCAGGATTGCTCCAACTTCAGTAATGGTAAATGAGCAATCTGGTGATAGGTTTAGTTCTGAAGATGAATCTTCTCTTTTCATTACTGCTCAAACCCCAGTTTCAACCTTTTCAATAGATGTTGATACGGCTTCTTATACTTATGTGCGCTCGCAGCTTGAAAATGGCTTAATGCCAAACCTTAATGCGGTGCGCATTGAGGAAATGGTCAATTATTTTTCTTATGGTTATCAAGCGCCAACCAGCGCCAATGTTCCTTTCATGCAATCTGTTGAGGTCTATCCAACGCCATGGAATGAAGCAACAAAATTGTTGCATATTGGCATTAAAGGTTTTACGCCTGAGTTGAGCGAGCGCCCAAAATCTAATTTGGTTTTGTTGATTGACACATCTGGCTCAATGAATGCACCCGATAAATTACCGCTATTAAAACGCTCATTTTCTTTGTTGCTAAATCAGCTTGATGAGAATGACACAATTTCTATTGTTGCTTATGCGGGCAGTGCTGGTGTTGTTTTAGAGCCAACTAAAGCAAGCGAAAAGCGCAAAATCCTTAGATCGCTTGAACGTTTAAGCGCTGGTGGATCAACCGCTGGCGGGCAGGGGATTGAGCTGGCTTATGAATTGGCAGATGAAGCTAAAAGCGATGGCTCGAACAATCGAGTGATTTTAGCAACTGATGGTGATTTTAATGTTGGTATTTCCTCGCCAGATGCACTTAAGGGCTTTATTGAGAAGAAGCGTGATGATGGTATTTCGCTTTCAGTTTTGGGCTTTGGTACTGGCAATTATAATGATGAACTAATGCAAGCCTTAGCGCAAAATGGTAATGGCAATGCTTTTTATATTGATAGTTTTTTGGAAGCGAAAAAGGTGCTTTCTGAGGAAGTGTTGGGCACGTTAATGACCATTGCTAAGGACGTTAAAATTCAGGTTGAGTTTAATCCTTTAACGGTGGCTGAATATCGTCTTGTTGGTTATGAAACTCGTGCGCTAAAGCGAGAAGATTTTAATAATGATAAGGTCGATGCTGGTGATATTGGAGCAGGGCATAGTGTAACTGCGATTTATGAAATAACCCCCGTTGGTTCATCTGCTATTTCAGTTGATGCGTTGCGTTATCAAAATGAAAAACCAGTTGTAGATAATGGCAACAAACAAGAATATGCTTTTCTTAAATTGCGCTATAAATTGCCAAATGAGGATAAGAGCAAGTTAATTGAAGTGCCAATTCGGGTTGATGCAGCAAAAGATAATATTGCTGATATCTCACCAGAATTTCGCTTTGGTGCTTCTGTTGCCGCCTTTGCGCAAAAATTACGTGGATCGAACTATGCAGATAATATGAGCTATGATGATATTGAGGCTTTGGCAAGAGGTTCTAAGGGAGAAGATAGGTTTGGCTATCGAGCAGAATTTATTTCTTTAGTTGATATTGCAAATTCTTTAAGCAAGTAAGTTTTTAACAAATTATAATTGGCTGGCAGGAATATTTGCCAGCTAATTTGTTGGTTTGCTTTATTCTTTTTTGTCTGAATGTTTTTTGAAAATTAAAAAATAACCAAATGCAAAACCTATTTCTGCGAATATTGCTAGTAATATTCCAAACCCAGCATATGCTCTAGCAAGCTCAAATAATCCCATTAAAGCCATTAAAGCCCATAAAACGCACATTGCTAAGATTATGTTTTGCCGTAAAGCTGAATGTTGCGCATCTCTGCTCATAAAAGATAATATAGCAAGTCCAAGGAATAAAATTGAGGCTCGTCTTGCAATAAAATACGCAGCATCCCCTGCCTCTATCGAGAAAACCCAAAAAATAACGTCAGGCACTAATAAAAGAGATAAAAATAAAATTGCTGTAAGAACAGTGCTAGCTATAGAAATAGTTTTATAATTGAGCATTGTAATTTCCTTATCATTAGAGAACTGAATTATCTTTTGAGCTATTACATAATTTTTATGAAGAGTATATCTTAAACTAGAAAAGTAGACTAGTAAAAATCATATGAATGCTGGCAGAAAAATCTGCCAGTCTTTATTTTGAGTGCTTGACAGTTGCAAGGAGCGAACCTAAATAGTCTCATGATATTTATGATAATAGGTGTTGATTTATTATCAAACATTGTGGCGGGGTAGCTCAGCTGGTTAGAGCAGCGGAATCATAATCCGCGTGTCGGGGGTTCAAGTCCCTCTCCCGCTACCAGCCATTTAATGGCTTGATATCTCTTCAATAAATTTTAGTAGGTATTTGGGTGCAATAAAAACTCTCTATAGATTAACGGGTTTTTTCCCTGACTTTGTTTAATGATTTTGATTGACAAATGATAAAGGGATAGTTAGATGTCTAACTAATATTAATGTTAAACACCTAACAAAAATTATAACAAAAGGGTCATTATGAATAAACGTAAATTCTTAAAAATTGTTGGCGGTGGAGCGGTATTTGCGGCTGTTGCTGGTGGAACTGGAATAGCAGTAATTGGTTCTCGTAAACCTAAAACGGCTTTATTACCGTGGCAAATGGCTGGTAGCGCATATAGTGAGCCGCGCCGTCGCGCTCTTTCTTATGCATTGCTTGCTCCTAATCCGCATAATCGCCAACCATGGTTGGTTGATCTTTCTTTGGAGGATAAAATTATCCTTAAAGCCGATAAAGATCGCATGTTACCACATACTGATCCGTTCAACCGTCAGATTACTATCGGGCTTGGGTGTTTTCTTGAGCTTTTACGAATGGCTGGTGCTGAGGACGGATATCGCATGGAGATTACTGAATTTCCTGAAGGCTCGAATATAAAGCAACTTGATGAGCGAGCGATTGCTGAAATTGTAATGGTAAAAGACAAAAAAATACAGAAAGATCTGCTTTTTGCTCATGTGCTAGAGCGACGATCACTAAAAAAGCCGTTTGATATGGATAAAGAGGTTGAGAGCGATATACTTGAGATGTTGAAAAATGTTGTTAATGAGAATATTATTTCTGGCGCAACCAATGCACCTGATATGGTTAGAGAATTGCGTGCTATCACTGGTGAAGCAATGAATATCGAGTTGATTACACCAAGAACCTATAAAGAAAGCGTTGATTTGTTTCGCATTGGAGCGAGAGAGGTGGATGCTAATCCCGATGGCATTGCTTTTCATGGAGCATTATTTGAAAATCTTAGTGCTTTGGGAATGTTTACACGTGAGGAAGCTCTTGATAAAAAATCAACTACTTATAAGGGTGCTATTTCTGCATTGATGGCCAATATTGATAGTGCGATGGGCTATGTTTGGCTAGTTACAGAAACTAACACCCGACTTGATCAGTTAAATGCTGGTCGGGATTGGCTGAGAATTAATCTGGCGGCAACTGGGGCAGGGGTTGGCTTGCATCCACTAAGTCAGGCTTTGCAGGAATATGGTGAAATGGAGCAAATATATGCTCGCCTACACAGTTATCTTGATGCTAGCAATAAAACAGTTCAAATGCTTGGACGATTAGGTTATGCTAGCGCTACTCCTCCTGTTCCACGTTGGATGTTGGAAGAAAAGATAATATAAAGGTTAGGCATTGGATCAGGATAACGAAAAAGCAAGGTTGTTACAGCTATTTGTTGAGATAAGTATTATTCAGCAGCTTGCAGAAAATAAGTTTAATCGTCTTATGCCCGATGGTCTGCATGTATCGCATTTTAGCGTAATCAACCACCTTGTGCGTATGGGTGATGGTCGTACCCCTATCCAAATTGCCAATTCGTTTCAGATAGCACGATCAACGATGACGAACACGCTTATGGTTTTGGAAAAGCGAGGCTTGATTAAGGTTATCCCTAACCCTGAAGATGGACGCAGTAAACAAGTGTTTTTAACTAAAGAGGCACGGGATTTTCTTGAGAGGGCAGAGGAGGTTTTAGCGCCAGAATTGCAACGAATGAGTTCTGAGCTTGATCTTAAGGAAATATTTAAAATTATTCCTGCATTAGAGGATATGCGAAAATATTTGGACAATAATAGGGGCTGATTTATTATTAACATTGTGGCAGGGGTGCTCAGCTGGTTAGAGCAGCGGAATCATAATCCGCGTGTCGGGGTTCAAGTCCCTCTCCCGCTACCACACACTAGTGTCTTTTGTTGGTGTCATTCACTCCACCACTCGCTCCTCAATCAGAGCACCATCAACAATCTTATCATTGGGGTGCAAAACCACTCTACCCCCTTCATTTATATCATTAAGTGCCTCAGCAAAACTAGCATTTTGAATGCCTAGCTTAAGTTGGTGCAATTTTGCCTTATCGCCCTCTATGCTAAAAACTGACCATTCATTATTAGATCTAAAAAGTGCAGCACTAGGAATAAGCAAAACATTCTCTGCTCTTTGCACTTCGATTGAAACAAATACCCGATAAAGATGCCCCAAGCCTGACCAAATTTTAGCATCACTTAGAATTTCTAAATGAACATTCACCCGTTGCTCCTCAATGCCAAGTGCCGAGATTTTGGTAAAACCAATTGGCTCGATATTTATCACTCGTGCGTCTAAAATTTTGTCTTTCCCCCAACCAGTAATACTAGCACTTGCACCCTTATCTATCCTGATCGCATCGGTTGATAATAGCTCTACCACCACTTCAAGATTGTGTGGATTACCGATGGTTAAAAGGTGCGCACCAGCAGGAAGCGAGCGCGTGCTTTCGTTAGCAATTTCTAAAATCTGTCCCGAAACTGGGGTTTTGATATTATATTTAGTCATGTTATAATCACTGCCATTAGGATTAAATAGCCGCACTTGCGCTTGCTCTAATTGGCGTTGACGCAATTTCAGATTAGATTTTGCGTTTAAAAGATTGGTGTTAGCCCTATCAAGTTGTAATCTAGTTTGCTCAGCGGCTTGTTTTGTTATTAGACCACGCTCTAATAATTTTTCAGAGCGTATCATTTCATTTTGTAAGAACTCTAACTCGCTTTGTGCCGCCTTAATATTGGTGTTGGCGGCAATTAGCGCCGCCTCACTGGTTTTAACGGCAGCTTGCGCTTCAAGCAGAGTTCGCTGATCAAGAAACGAGCTTTTTTGCGGCGTGATGCTCGCAACAATTTTACCCTGTTCAACAAAATCACCAACCCGATATGGAATACGCAATACATCACCACCAATAGGGGTAGATATTTGATAAGTATCTTTAATCTTCACCACGCCCTCATCTTTAACGCTTTCAATGATTGTTCCACGTTTAATGGTGGCTAAATCAACCCCAATAGGGTGAGGCAAAAACGAATAATAAAGCCCAGCACCAACAGCCAAAACAATAAGAATAATTATTATAATTCTACGTAATGTCATATTTTTAATCCCTTGTTTTTAGAACCTCTATCAAATCAAGATTAGCAATTCTTCGCTGCACAATAAAAGCAGAAACAGCCGCCGCTAACAAAACTATTAAAGCGGCTTTTGCATAGGTTGAAATTTCAACAATTAGTGGAAATCTGAATAATTCGGTTTGAAAGCCCTGAACCACAGCTATTGCCAATCCATAGCCTAACAGTAGACCAAAGGGGATTGCCAACATTGTTAAAATGCCCAATTCTGTAAGTAGAATTATTGAAACCTCGCCTTTAGTAAAACCAAGCACTCTAAGGCTAGCCAATTCACGAGCCCTTTCAGATAATTGAATACGCATTGAATTATAAACCACCCCAAATACAATTATTACGGCTAATAAAATATAGACAACACGGCTCATTCCAATAGTCTCGCCCATAGTTGCCCTAAGCATTTCAAGTGATTTTCTTTGCAAAATAATGCTAGCAATAACGGGTGTTTGTTTGATTGAATGAAAAAGTTCGTCTCTTTTATTATTATCAAAACGCAAATGCGCACCATTAGAAAGCGAGCTTTCGTTGAGTATATTATTAAGGGCAGTAATTTCCATATAAGCGCCAAGTCCCATAAATTGCTGCATGATTTGAGACACCCGAACCTTGATAATTTTATCACTACCATCAAGTATTTCAACGCTAACAATATCAGAAACCTCAACATCAAGAATATCTGCCAGCATTTGCGATAGGGCAATGCCATAGTCGGGCAAATTAATGGGGTTAAGATTAAGGTCTATTATTCGTGAAAGGTCAGCATTTTTTGGCTTGCCCATAAGAGAAGTTTTTTTCTCAAATAATCCATTGGTAATTTTTATTGCTACCGCACGAAAGGGCTCAGCAACGATAATTCCGGGTAGGCGTTTTATGCTTTGTATGCCAGCAGGACTAAGGGGAATTGTTGAAATAATTGTTGCTTGTTGTCTATCGGCTCTAAAAAAACTGGCATCAATCATATATTCTATTGAATCTTCGGTGAATAATCCGCCAATTAACAAACCCGTTGAAAGCGATATTCCAAGCATTGTTAAAGTTGCGCGAACGGGACGGCGAAATAGATTGCGTAAAGCCATTGTTAGACCTTGAGAAATATGACGAGTAAGCCCTAATCGCTCAAGAATAAACTTTTTATAAACTGGAGGAGAGGGCGGAGCCATCGCCACCGCTGGAGAAAGTTTAAGGATAGATTTTACCGCTTGCAAAGAGCCAAGCACCGCCGCCAAAATTGCCGCCAAGCCAGAAATAGCAAATACATCGGGCCTATCTTGAAATAGCAAAAACGGGAATTTGTAAAACTCGGCATATATTGCCGCCATGCCACGCGCCGCCCACGCCCCAAGCCCCCAGCCAAGCAATGTGCCAACAGATGCAATAATAAGGGCGAGTTTTACATAATGCCACGCAATCGTATATGAGCGATAACCAATCGCTTTTAATAGGCCTATCTGCTCTCTTTCAAGCGCAATTAGCCGTGCTAAGGTCATATTAACCAAAAAAGCCGCAACCCCTAAAAAAATTGGCGGCAACACATAAGACATCGCCTTTAACCCGCTTAATTCAGAACTAATATAGGCGTGAGAACTTTGGCTTTTCCGCTCAATAGAACCATTGCCGCCATAGGGTTTTAATATATTATCAAACTCATCAATAATGGCTGATTTATTGGCAGTTTTATCAATTTTTAGGCTGATTGAGTTAAATGCACCAGACAGGTTATATGACGAGGCGATATCTGAATAACGCATCCAAATAATACCAAATCTTTCATTATCAGGAAACATATCTCCGGGGCGAACCGTATAGACAAATTCAGGAGAAAGAGCGATGCCAGTTATTTTAAGTCTTCGTTTCACGCCGCCCATAATAGCAGAAATTTCATCTCCAAATTTGAAATTATGAGAGATGGCAAAGGACTCAGAAATTACTATTTCCCCAACCTTGCCGCTTTGCGGCAAATGCCCACTTTTAAGAAATAGTCGATTAAGCGTTGAGTTGCCAACATCAGGAATTGACAGGATAAGCGCACTGGCTGGGTCTTGCATAAAAGGAATATCTAAAATAGCACTTTGAGCAATGCGAGCATCGGCACGAATAACGCCTTTTATCGCCAAAATTTCTTTTATCTTGCTTTTTGGAACTCTTGTAGCGGTGGCAAAAATATCAGCAAAATCATAGCGCTCATAATATGTCTGCTGAGTTTCGCTAAGCGCACGATAAGTGCCAACGCCAAGCAATAACGTCATAACACCAGCCGCAGCAACCAGCGCAATAGCAAGTGCCTGACTCCAAAGCCGCCTAAAATCTCGTAATAATTTAATATCAAGCGGTTTCACCATGACACCTCTGATGGATCAAGCCGTTTTTTGTTAATTTTCTCATTCACAATTTGCCCATCAGCCATGAATAAAACCCGATGTGCAATCCGCTGAATATCGGCATTATGGGTGATGATTAAAGTTGTTGTGCCTAATTCTTTATTTATCTGAGTTAGTGCTTCAAGCACCGTGATGCCAGTTTTACTATCAAGCGCTCCCGTTGGCTCATCGCATAAAAGTATGTTTGGTCTTTTGGCTATCGCTCGTGCAATGGCAACACGTTGCTGCTCGCCACCTGAAAGTTGCGAGGGGAAATGATTCATTCGTGGTGTTAGCCCAACCCTTTCAAGCGCTTCTTCTGCTGGCATTGGGTCTTTGGCAATCTCAGTCACCAGCGCCACATTTTCACGAGCGGTAAGGCTTGGCACAAGATTATAAAACTGAAAAACAAAACCAACATGCAAGCGTCGATAATTAGTAAGCTGTTTTTCGCTCATGGCGGTTAATTCATTATCTAAAAACCACGCCTTACCAGAAGTAGCACTATCAAGCCCACCAAGAATATTGACCAAAGTCGATTTACCCGAGCCAGAATGCCCAAGCAACACCGTCATATCCCCACTTGGAATTGACAAATCAACCCCACGCAAAGCATGAACCGCAGTATCACCACTGCCATATATTTTGGTTAGTTTTTCTGTCTTAAAGGCAATCTGGGCTGTCTTGCTCATAATATCCCCATTCGGTCCACATTAGACATAGAGAAATAAAGTGCTTTGACTTATATCAAGCAACTGGGTTTGCTATTTCAAATTTAAGCGCTATTGTGGGCTAAGGTTTAGTGGGGAGAGCGGTAATGAAGAAATTTTTGAAATATTTTCTTTGGGCAATATCGGGTTTACTAGTTGTGGTGCTTATTGTTGCTTTGTTTAATTATGAGCGCATTGTTCGTCTTTATAATGTAAATAGCTTGTTTTCTGAAGAGAAAATTGTGAGCAATTTTTCTTCTATGGATAAGATGTTCTTGGTGAAGGATTTGCCAAGAAGTGGCGATGCCTATCAATGGAAAACACAGATTACCGAACTACCGTCAGCATTTACGTTTGTGGGTTCTCAAATTAGCACTGAGGAATATTTGGCTCAGACCAGCACAACCTCTCTTCTTGTGCTTAGTGATGGCAATATAGTATTTGAAGATTATTATTTGGGTACAAAAATTGATGATAAGCGTATTTCTTGGTCTATGGCAAAATCATTTCTTTCAGCTTTGTTTGGCGTTGCAGTTTTTGAGGGAAAAATTGCTTCACTTGAAGATGCGGTTACGAAATACGTACCAGAATTAGAGCAATCAGCTTATAATGGAGTGAAAATTATTGACGTGCTTCATATGGCAAGTGGGGTGGAATTTGATGAAGATTATCTTGATTATGAGAGTGATATAAATCGTATGGGTCGGGTATTAGCGCTTGGCGGTTCGATGGATGAATTTGCCGCTTCGATTAGCACTAGAGCAAGGACAGCTGGTATTGCTAGGCAATATGTATCAATAGATACGCATGTTCTATCTATGGTGCTTCGGGCGGCAACTGGTAAATCACTAGCTGAGTATTTTGAAGAAAAATTGTGGGCAAAACTTGGGGCAGGGGGAAATGCCTATTATGTAACAGATGGACATGGAGTTGCTTTTGCACTTGGTGGGCTAAATATGCGAACAAGAGATTATGCACTATTTGGGCAATTATTTTTGCAAAATGGAAAGTGGGGGAAAGAGCAAATTATCCCTAAAGAATGGGCAAAGATATCTGTTTTACCAAGCGCTCCAAGATCAATTCATAAAGATGATAAGTTTGGTTATGGTTATCAATGGTGGGTACCAGTAAATTCTGATGAAGAATTTTATGCTATTGGGATTTATGGGCAATATCTCTATATTAATCGCAAGTTAGGTGTGGTGATTGTTAAAACTTCTGCCGATAGAGATTTCAAAAATGATGGTGAAGGTGGCAATTTGATTGAGCAGAAAACTATTGAGATGTTTCGTGCCATCGCCCAAGAAGTGGCAAAGGACTAGTTTATACACAGGGGGGCTTTGAAATAGAGTGTTTTTGGTTAATATTACGTACCTTGCCAAAGCATGAGATAGGGTAAGCGTTTTAATTTAAAGTTGGGGAATATTATGAGTGATAAATATCTTGAATATATGGACGGCGTAAAAAAATATGCACCAAATGCTGATGAAGCTGTTGTGAAGAAAATTGTTGGCTATTTAGGCATTGCATTGCGAAGCCGTGATGCGTCATTAGTTTCTTGTTCTGATGATAGCGAATTAGAGCGTGTGCGCTCGGGTTTTGCTTTCAAAAAACTTGGTCTATCAGAAGCTGATGCCGCCGCTGGGGTACAAGCTGTTTGTGAAGCAATGAAGGCTGATCGCCAAAAGAACCGAGTAACATTTTATTATTTACTAGCTGAGAATACAGGTACACTTTCTAAGCTTGCGTAATTTAATATTATTTATTTGATTTTAAGGGCAACCATTGGTTGCCCTTTTAGTTTTCGATGATGAAATAACATCACCATGTAGTTTGCGATGATGCTATTTCATCATCATGTTAGGATCTGAACTTAATGCACCAGCGGTGAAAAACTATGTGTAAAATCTATTGGCTCAAATGATAATGCAGTTGTGAGTGTTTATGAAGAAATAGAGGCAATGGAGGGTTGCTTACGAATTATTGCGCTTGGGAGATTAGAAAAAATGTTTAAATTTTTTGAGGCTGATAGGTGTTTATGGAGCTCTAACAAATAAAAGGGGACAGTATTTGCACCCAATCTTATATTTATTGTTGTGAGTTCTAAAAATTAACTACCGATCCAATTGATAGGTTATTACCATTTTCTATCACTTCCCTATAACGCTCAACGGTGCGTGTATCTGAACTATTCGTGGTTTCTCCTGTAAGAGCTGCATGAAAGACCTCATTGATACCGTCTTTAATTTGCATTTTAGGATCAAGCCTTAAGCGATTACGCATTTTGTCAAATGAAACAGTATAATCACGCGCATCACTATTGTTTGGCACATATTCTATGCCAATGTCCATTGGCAAGGTTTTGGCAATAGTGTCTGCGAGATCAGAAATTTTTACGTTTGTCACGCCAAGATTAAAAACCTGACCAGAAACCACAGATTTTTCAGATTCAAGCGCCTTAATAAATGCACGAGATATATCTGCAATATGGATTAGTGGACGGTGCTGTTGTCCATCTCCATGAATAGTGATGGTTTGATCTTTAAGGGCGTTTAAGGTCATTATATTGACTACGAGATCAAAACGCATTCTTGGGGATAGTCCAAATGCGGTTGAATTGCGAAATGCTGTTACACAAAAATCATCATCATTAAGCGCAAATAGTGCTTCTTCAGCTAATGCGTTACATTCAGCATAAGTAGTAAGTGGGTTAATTTCGCTTTCTTCGGTTGCTGCTAAGTCGCCATTTGCACCATAGACTGAGCAAGAAGAAGCGAGCATATAGCGTTTCACGCCCATAGCTTTGGCAATTCTACCAAGTCGGGCTCGAGCTTCAAAGTTAATTTGTTTTGTAAGTTTTCTATCTAAATCGCCTGCAGGGTCATTTGAAAGAGCCGCAAGGTCGCAGATAATATCTATGCCTTTTAGAGATGCTGGTTTAACAGTCCTAACATCTTGTGCTAATAAGGTAAGGTGAGGGTTATTTTTATAAGCGCTAAGACGGTGTTGACCAAATACAAACCAATCAAGCACAATAACTTCATGCCCCTTTTCTAATAATTGAGCGGTAAGGATAGAACCGATATATCCGCCGCCACCTGTTACCATTATTTTTGCCATTTTACTTACCTCATACTATTAGTTTTAGCTTGCCGCTTATATTGCGGTATAATTTATGATGCTATTTTTTCTAATTTCGAGTTTAAGATTTGTTTAACACTATCAATGACATAGTCCTGCTCTGCAAATGTAAGCGAAGGATAGAGCGGCAATGAAATTGCGCTTTGTCCCCAAGAATTTGCATTGGGGAAATCACTTGTCTTGAAATTATATTTATTGCGATAATAACTTAGTGTGTGAATGGCACGATAATTCACTGTTGCGCCAATGTTGGCTTTTGCTAATTGTAATAATACATCATCACGAATTTTTGCATCTACGCCAATTGGGAACAAGTGTAGTGCGTCTAATGCGTTGCTAACTTTTTTTATCATTTTTATAGGTAGATTGGCAAAGCCATTTCTATATCTATCAGCCAAAATTGCCCGTCGTGCTAATTGCTCATATACATATTCAATTTGCTTGGGCAAAAGGGCCGCAAGTAAATCTGGAAGATTAGCTTTAACGCCAAGTCTTTCCATATCCCAATGATTATAAGAGCCAGTTTTGAAGCGCTCTGCAGCCCCTGCTGACATGCCGTGTAGGCGTGTTTGTTTTAGTTTTTCAAATAGCTCGCTATTATTTGTGATAATAGCACCACCTTCACCGCAAGCAATATTTTTTGTTGCATAGAATGAGAAAATAGCAGCGTCTGAATGAGTGCCCGGTTTGTCGCCATTAAGTTCGCTTTCAAAAGCATGGGCGCAATCTTCAATTATTGCTATATCTGTGCGATTGCCAAATGTATTACGAATTGCTTTTATATCGCACATTTGCCCATAAAGATGCACAGGAATAATGGCACGAGTTTTAGGGCTTATGGCTTTTTCAACATCGCTAGCACGCATTAATTGCGTATCAGGATCAACATCAACAATAATTGGCTTAGCACCAAGTAATTCTGCAATATTTGCGGTGGCAATGAAGGTCATTGCAGGAACAATTACCTCATCATCTTTGCCAATATCTAATGCTAGCAGGGTGGCAATAGCGCCATTTGTCCAAGAATTGTTAAGCAGGGCGTGGCGAACATCAAAGAAGCTCTCTAGTTGCGCTTCTACTTTTTTGCCCACAGGCCCTGAGGTTAAAAAAGGCGTTGCCAGAACATCTGCCATCGCCTGAGCGTCGTTACTATTTAATCCATGTTTAAAAAAAGCTACTTTCATGCCCCATACTCCTATAACGGTTATTCTGCTCTCATAACGGTTATTCTGATCTATCTTTTTTAGATTGATCAAATTTTAATAGTTAGCTTTTTAGTGAATATGAATTTAACAAGTGTTATTTTATTCAGTAAAATTTTAATTGAATTGTAAGGGGATAGCTCTTTATGAAGCATGAGTAATTGAGCAAACCTCATGGGGATAGTTTGATAAGCTCACTATGGGAAAAGCTATAGAGTTAAAAAACCTCCCCCTTGACAAGTTCAGGAAGAGGTTCATATTTGGTTTAGGTGTTAAGCTCTTGGTTGTTATTTTATAACCTAATCTTAATCATCGGCATTAGGGTCTTTTGGCAATTTGTGAACGAGGCCTTGATGACATTCAATGCAGGTTTTATCGCCTATCTCAAATGATTCTTGCATCTTTTTAGATGCTCGCCTGCCTTGTTTGGTAAAATCCATTGCGTCTTGAATGTGGCATTCTCTACATTCACGAGAATCTGTTTTTATCATAGTATCCCAAACACGTGTTGCCAATTCAAACCTCTTAGCTTCAAACTTTTCTGGTGTATTGATAGTGCCTAAAATTGTGTGATAAACATCATTGCTGGCTCTAATTTTCTTAACCAGCTTTGGCCCCCATGCTCTTGGTACATGGCAATCAGTGCAAGTTGCTCTTACTCCCGATGCATTGTTGTAATGAGCACTCTTTTTATATTCTTGAAATACTGTTGTTTCCATTTCATGGCATGAAATACAAAAACTTTCTGTGCTGGTATATTTTACCAAACCGATGGAGCCAGCTAAAAAGAAAACCCCAGCAAATCCACCTATTATAAAGATAGCGCCCCATGCCATAGGGGCTGGACGCCAAAACCATTTCCAAATCTTCTTAATCATTTGTTTCCCCCAGAAAATAATAAAAATGTCGCATCAATGGTTAACTGATGCGACATTAACCGTAATTAAAGAGATTACATCTCAGTTGGCAAGGTTGCCATATGTGCCATGATATCAAGAGTGATCTGAATATCTAAGGCTGTTAAAGCTGGCATGCTCTCATTTGGTTGCCCATTTAAGATTTTATGCATGCCTTCCCAAGGATTTCCGCCCATTAAACTGCCAAAGCTTTCTGGCAGATCTTTTGGCTTATTACCATCTTTACCATGACATTGAGCGCAAAGGGTATTGAAATAGTTAGCACCCGCTGCTGCATTACCACCGCTAAATGCTTTGGTTGCTGTGTCAATATATTGTGACATATCAATCTGACCAACAGAAACGAACAAGGCTAAATCATTAAAATCGCCTTCGTCCATTTTATCAGCAAGCTGGTGAGTGTCATCTTTTAAGATAGCAACAATTGCAGCCACATCAGCGCCTGCCATACCGTCAATACCTTTAATGCCAGTTAAATAAGACTCTGAGTTGCCATAAGCGCCTTCAACGCCTTTATAATCCCAGCCGTGGCAGGATTTGCAACGCCAAGTTGTGGCATCTTTCTTTTTTGTGTTACTTGCTGGCCAAGCTGGGTGGGTTGCTTCGGGCTTAGGTGCTTTGATAACTGCATACCACTTATCATACAGCAACCCTCCTCTAGCAACTGCCCCCTCATCTTGCGCCAATGCAGGTGCTGACATAAAGGCAATAGTAGCAAATATTGCAACTAGGGCACTAGAAAAAACACGTGTTAATATACTTCTCATTATTATCCTCCTCATGAATATAGTTAAATAGTACAATTACTGGTAACATAATTGTGATTTGCTAGTCAAGATGGTTGAAATTCTAGTGTGTTTAATTAGTAGTGCATTGATATTGATCAATAGAAATGAAAATAATCGATTTATTTGCAGTTTCTTATTGTTGCTTTTAAGTAATCTTTATAAGAAATATTAGAGTTGGGCACTAAAAACGGTTAATTGGCACAATGTTGTCAAATGATTGCCGCAAGCGCTAAATTATGGCGAAATGGGCACAAAGATTTCATCAAAACTCCTAAAAATCATCGCATGATCACCTTTTTAGACTGTTTAGATATTCTCACAGGTCAGATAGCGGCGTTGTGTTGCTAATCGTGAAACCTGAAAATGAGGAAGAAAAATGAGAAAACTATTATTACCCGCAATTATGGTTGTAGCTTTTGCTACTCCAGCTTTTGCTCAAGTAAATACCGAAGCTATGGCGGAACCATATCCTGGACTTGAAGGTTTGGATTGCATTGCTTTGGTTGAAAAATTGGATGAAACTTTGACAGAAGTTGAAATATCTGAAGAGTTAAAAGTTCAAATCCTAGAGCTACGTGAAAAAGGTATCTCGGATAAAACTACAGGAGACGAAGAGGCGTGCGTTACCTCCCTAGGCGCAGCATTCCAGCTGCTTGTTCCTGTTAAGGAATAATAAAGTTGGGAGTGGGGCGCATAGACGTATGCCCCCACGAATAATGAGTGATGAGGCTTAAGTAAATCTCATTTTCCTAAAATAATAATGTTTGTTAGACGTAGCAGACAGGGCTTAATAATTTCATTTAATTTTTCAATTCATAAGGCGATGATCCGCTATTGGATGGGCTCGTTGCTGGCAATTTATGCGTGGGCATATACGACAACCAACCCCTATTGGAACAATTTTGGCGCTCTTTCCTAATTCAATTCCATCAGAATAGATCATTGCTTTGGCGTGCATAATATTGCAACCCAACCCAATAGCAAAATGCCTGAGTGGGGCATTATGATGATATTCACCTTTTTCAAAACTTTTAGCGATGCAAAAATATTTTTCTTCATCTGGCATTTCGCTTAATTGGATATTGATTTTTGCGGGTTGTAAAAATGCTGCATAAACATTCCAGCGAGGGCAAGCGCCAGAATGACGAGGAATATGAATGCCTGATAAGGAGAAGCGTTTTGAAATATTGCCAGCAATATCCGTTCTTATTAAGTGTAGGGGGATTCCCTTCATATTTGGCCGTTGCAAACTTGTCATGCGGTGGCAGACCTGCTCAAAACTAGCGCCAAATTGAAGCGCAATTCTTTCAATATCATAGCGGTATTTTTTACATGCTAAATAAAAACTCTCATAGGGCATGATAAGGGCGGCGGCAAAATATGAAGCCAAAACATTGCGTGCTAAAATTGGCGCCTCAAGTTCTGGTAGGGTGCTATTTTCTATTATATTATCTATTTCTGCTTTTGCGCTAAGGTGCCCAATATGATGAGCTAGAGTAAATTTCGCAGTTTCGGGAGGCAAAATATCAGATATTTCAAGCATAGTTTCATCATCTGCTAGCCCTTTGTTAATTCCTTGCTCAAGATTTGCTAAGCGCCAACGAATACCAAACACATTTAACAAATAACTGGTTAGCCCTTGCATGAAATTGTCGGAAGCAATGTCAACATCATGGCGAACTCTCATGGCGGCTTTCTCAAGAGAAGCGTAATAGTTGGCATTTTCTTGAATAAAATCTGAAATAGCATCTGTTGCTTGGTGATAGGGGACTATTGCACTGTTTTTTTCATAAGTTGTGGCAAGCTGGTTGGTTTTTATTTGGCTATATTTATCAAACAAGGAAAGAACGGCACGAGCGGCTACTGGGTTCGTGAGAGCAAGGTCTCGTATGTCTTGATTGGTGAGATCAGAATCAATGAAAAGGTCATCACCAAAAATTTCCATTAAATCTCCAACTAATTGACTATCGTCGCTTTGAGCCAATTCTCCAACTTCAACGCCAAAGAAATCTGCTAGTTTAAACAATAATGGCACTGTAATTTTGCGCCTATTATGCTCAATGAGATTTAGGTAAGATGCTGAAATAGCTAGATTTTGTGCTAGATTTGCTTGCGAGATATTGCGCCCTCTGCGCAATCTTCTTATTTTGCCACCTATTTGTGTAGCATTGGTATTGTCCATTGAATTTCCTTTACAAGTTTTACAAAAATACCGCAAGACTTTTCATAAATTTACAGCTTTACAGTGCAATATGTTGTTTATTGTTGCATTTTTTTCAAAATTGTCAAATCTTTACATTACGGCACGGTAATCACAAGATTATTTGTGGTTTTGTAAATAGTTTGTAAAATGGAGGAAAAAATGCAGACGCTATCAAATGATGAAATACAGCAAAATGAACTAAGTGAGACAATCACAATTATTGCACCTTCTGTAAAAGAGGCGATGATGCAGTTTAAGGCTAGGGGGCTTGATGTTTTGGGCTATGCAATCGCTGGTAAAATTGTGCGCCAAGAGTTTTCTTTGGTTGGTGGTTCAAAAAGCGAGCAAATGTTTGATGGTAAGCCAATGTTTTCTGCCACTTGGGTGCGTAAAGCATAAGGTTTGGATTCGCAAAACATAAGAACTAACAATTTAAAAATTAGATTCTAGGAATTCTAATTAAGGAGCTAATATGCTTATGCGTAATGATGATAAAGTAAATAACAATCAAAATGCTAATCCGTTTGATGCGCCATTATGGGCGCCTGATAGATGGCAAAATATAAAGAGAAATTACACTATTGATGATGTCAGGAAACTATCTGGCTCTTTGCCAATTCGTTATAGTTTGGCAGAAAATGGCGCAAGAAAACTCTGGAAATTGCTACATAGTGAAGAATTTGTTCCAACACTTGGCACATTTACTGGCAACCAAGCAGTGCAACAGATAAAGGCTGGTCTTAAGGCGATATATCTTTCTGGTTGGCAAGTGGCAGCAGATGCCAATACTAGCGGTAATATGTACCCCGACCAAAGTCTTTATCCGGTAGATAGCGTGCCATCTGTTGTTAAGCGCATAAATAAGGCGCTGCAGCGTGCTGATCAGATTCAGACTATGGAGCAGCTTGAGGGTAAAGAAACTACGGAATATGATTTTTTTGCGCCTATAATTGCCGATGCGGAGGCTGGCTTTGGTGGTGCGCTTAATGTGTTTGAATTAATGAAAGCAATGATTGAGGCAGGTGCTGGGGCGGTGCATTTTGAAGATCAGTTGGCATCTGAAAAGAAATGCGGTCATTTGGGCGGCAAAGTGCTTGTGCCAACTCGCACCTTTATTAAAACGCTAAATTCAGCACGCTTGGCGGCTGATACAATGAATGTACCAACTCTTATAATGGCTCGAACTGATGCTGAGGCTGCTCGTTTAATAACTTCTGATATTGATGAATATGATG
>JAMONS010000120.1 GCA_027065555.1 Hyphomicrobiales bacterium
TGCGCCAAAGAAATTGCGATATGTATCTTGAATATTAGCAAATGTTGCTAAAGCAAAACTCTTGTTTAATATTGCCGCTATAAAGCTACCAATTAATGTTCCAATTAAGGTAACAACTCCAAATCCCGGCAATCCTAATGCTGTAAAACGCATTAAATAATCAAGGCTATCACCTGTGGGGCGAACAAAACTAAGTGAAATTGGCGGCATTGGCACATTGGCAAAATCATCATAGGCAAGAGAGGTAAGTGCCCAACCTGCAATCACTGCAATGCCAATGCTAAAGCCTGCAATTAGGTGAGATGATGAAGTGCGAAAACCTTTATCCTTGAAAACATAGAATAATAATCCTAAGCCGATAATTAACACTGCCAATAAATAGGCAGTTTCTGATCCTATAGCAGTGAAATTGGCTACAATTTCTCCTAAGCCCTGAGTTTGGAAACCCATTGTGCTTAAATCAGTCGAAACTGGTGCAAATATTAGAACACGAAGAGGCCCAAGCAAGCCGCCAATAGTCATAAAGGCAAAAATACCAGTAATTATTAAAACTACAAGTGAGCGCATATCCCCACCGCCAGCACGAACGAGATTCTTACTTAAGCAGCCGCCAGCAAACACCATTCCAATACCAAACATCAACCCACCAACAATATTTGCCCCCCAGCCAAATTGTGTCATCATATACATGCTATCAGCACTGTTCATAATTCCAAAATATTGCAAAATGGCAACACCAAAAATGGCGGTTGCTATGGCTAATAACCAAGAGCGAAAGCGGCGAAAATCACCAAATGTAAGCATGTCAGAGATTGAGCCCATTGTACAAAAATTAGTTTTATAGACAATGAAACCAAAGAAAATACCAATAAATAACCCACCCCATGCAATATATAGAGGCGCAGAATCCACCACAGTTTCTTTTATAATTTCTAGCATTATATCCCTCCCAAAATATTGCTATTCTAACTATTGTTAGACTGATATTATGTGTCTTTTTACACTATTTTTGGGTGTTTTCAATGCATGATGTGCAAAACATGTCGTTTTTGGTATGAATAATATTATTATTAAATAAATATATAAAGCTTGAAAAACTAAATAACCAAAGATATTGCCAAATATGTTATGCTCATCCTAGCTTTATTGGAAATAAGAGAGATGTTTTCTTGACATATAATTTTTTAGGATTAAATCAATATTAGCTTTATCTAAAGAGGTAGAAATGCTTGTAGAAGAAAAAGAGGTCGCAAAGACCTTAAACGATACAAAAAAAATGGAAGAAAATGCACAGCAAACGACTGCATTTTTGAAATCAATCGCTCATACAGGCCGTCTGCTTATTCTTTGCAAGCTTTCTGAGAAGCCGTCAGATGTTGGTGAGCTTGAAAAAAGTTTAGGTATGCACCAAGCCGCAGTGTCAAAACAACTTGCAAGGTTGCGAGAAGAGGGATTAGTCAAGGCAGATAGGAACGGGCGCTTTATAACTTACTCTATTGCAGATGTTCGCGCCCGTATTATTATTGATACTTTGTATGATGTTTTTTGCTCAGAATCTCACCTGCAATAATAACAAAATCTGCGCTAAAATCCCATTAAGTTTTTTTGATCAAAAACTCATACACGTCGCCATCCTGACTTGTTTTCATTAATGTATTTCCTGTGGTGCGACAAAAAGCTTCAAAATCTTTCACCGCACCAGGATCAGTTGCCAAAATTTGTAAAACCTGATTAGAATCTAGTGACTTAAGTGCTTTTTTGGCACGTAAAATAGGTAGTGGGCAATTTAGCCCTTTTGCGTCAAGTGTTTGATCAGCCATTATTTTTCCTTTTGTTATATAAATAAATTAATATCAGATTTGGTAGCAACTTCAATATAAGTAGCAGCTCCTCCTAAAGAAATCCCCTCAATCATATCTTTTTTGTCATATTCAAATAAATCCAAAGTCATTTGACAAGCAATAAGATCAACGTCTGCTTCTATTGCTAGCTCCCGCAATTCTTCAATGCTAGCAACGCCTTTTTTCTTCATTAGGTTTTCCATCATTTTCGTGGTCAATGCTCCAGCACCCGGAAGTGCTGAAACAATATTTGGCATTGCCATGTGCATTCCCATCATAGGCATTTCCATCGCTGGATTGCCTAATGTTGTTAGCCCCATATTTAGCTTTTTCTTTAATAGGGGTAGGCCATAAAATGTAAAAAACATTGTAACATTTAAGCCCATTGCTGCAGCAGTTGTTGCCAATATAAAGGGTGGATAAGCCCAATCAAGTGAGCCTTTTGTAACAATGAGTGACATTGATTTTGCGTTTGCTTCGTTAGTCATTTTTCTCTCCTTAAATTTAAGTTTAGTGTTAAATTCCCATTAGCAAAGCCGCTAAAACAAGCCCTGCTATAAAAATGGTTTGCACTATAATTAGCCCGATAGATCTGCCTCCAACAGAGGCCATTTGTTTAATTGAAGTTTTCATTCCTAAAGCTGCTATTGCTGTTACTAATAACCAGCGAGAAATTTGATTTATAATATTCAAAATTTCTTGTGGGATTATGCCAAGTGAATTAACTATCACCAAAGCTGCAAATAGTAATAGGAATGAGGGGAAAGGCGCTTTTATCTGCCCTTTACCTCGTTTGTTTTTGAATAGAAGTGCTAGTCCAAAAACTATTGGTAATAACATTGAAACCCGTAATAATTTGGTAAATGTGGCAACATCTCCTGCCTCTTGTGAAACAGAATAGCCAGCTCCAACAACTTGTGCCACATCATGTATCGTGCCACCAAGAAACACCCCGATTTGGGCATCAGTAAGGTTGAATAAGGAAATTAACATAGGGTAGGCGATCATGGCTATTGTGCTAAGTGTTGTTACGGCAACAACCGTAAATATTGTATCACGCTCGTGATTTTTATGTTGTGGTAGAACTGTTGAAATTGCCATTGCAGCTGATGCACCGCATATTGCTACTGCTCCAGAAGTTAGTACCCCAAATTGAGTTGAAAGACCAAATAGGCGAGCAACTAGAGCGCCAAATATAATTGTTGCAAAAACTGCGCCTAGAACAATAATTATTGGCGTTAATCCCAGCTCCATAATTTGCGCAAAAGTAATTCTAGCTCCAAGCAATCCGACTGCAAGGCGCAACAAGGTTCTTGAAGAAAATTGAATGCCTGCATTTGCCTTTCCATCGCTTTCAGATAAAAAGTTAAATGCCATGCCTAATAATAGAGCAAAGAGCATAACGGGGGCATTATAATGATCTGATAGAAAAGTTGCAGCTAATGCTATAGTTAGTGCGACTAATACACCTGGAAAAATATCAACCAGCTTTTGCCACCATGTGACAATCAATCCATTATTAGCATTGCTCATTAAGTTTCATTTCGATATATTATTTTCCCTCTTGTTAAAATATAAACAATGAATGATAACGTATGTCAATAACGGAATATGTTTTCCTAATATCTCAGATATGTGCAAAAATAGAGGTAAGTAATGAAAAATAAAATTTTAGCTGAATTAAGCAAGATAATTAGCCAAAAATTAAAACAAGATATTGTTTCTTTGGGTTTGGTTTCTGATATTATTATTAAAGAGAACAGAGTTATTTTTTCTATCGAAGTTCCAAAGGGTTTAGAAAAAGAATTTGCCTATATTCGAGATCAAGCAGAGCAAAATGTTGCAAAATTAGATAATATAGAATCTGTGCTTATTGCGCTAACTTCAGAAGTTGAAAAAGCCCCGCCAAAACCGCAAGCAAAAAAAATATCAAATAAGCCCGATAGAAAATTAGGGCCTGATATGCGCCCGCAAAGCCAAGCGGTTATTGGTGTTAAATCAATCATTGCTGTTGCGTCTGGTAAAGGGGGCGTTGGTAAATCGACCTGTGCCGTTAATATTGCGCTTTCGTTAAAATCGCTTGGGCAAAAGGTCGGACTGCTTGATGCTGATATTTATGGCCCGTCTATTCCACGTCTAATGGGGATTAGTGAAAGGCCTGAAATAAAGAACGATAGAATTATGCCTATTGAGAAATATGGCATTAAAATAATGTCGATGGGCTTTTTAATGGAAGAAGATAAACCTGTAATTTGGCGTGGCCCAATGGTTGTTTCTGCTTTGATGCAAATGGTGCGTGAGGTTGAGTGGGGCGAGCTTGATGTGCTTGTGCTTGATATGCCCCCCGGAACTGGCGATGCGCAATTAACAATGGCGCAACAAGTGCCACTAGCTGGTGCTATAATTATTTCGACACCACAAGATTTAGCACTTATTGATGCTCGTAAGGGGCTTAAAATGTTTAATTCTGTTGATGTGCCAATTTTTGGTATTGTTGAAAATATGAGCTATTTTATTTGCCCCAAATGCGGACAAGAATCAGAGATTTTTGGGCATGGTGGCGCAAAAGATGAGGCAATAAAACTTTCTGTGCCTTTTCTCGGCGCTATTCCTCTACATATCGATATTCGCCGTTATTCTGATGAAGGCAAGCCGATAGTAGTTGCTGAGCCTAAAAGTGAACATGCAAAGATATTTGAAAAAATAGCACTAAAGGTTGCTATGATGCTTAAGCAGGGGGTTGCTTAAGCGGGTAAGTTAAGCTTTTTGCTTTTTACAAAATTAAGAAACTGATTAATCCAATCATTGGATTGAGAATTTCTTAAGTGGCAAAATCCTGCGATTAGATTTTTGTAAATAATACCATCGTGAGTGCCATCAATACCATGCCCACGAGTAATTTTGCGTGTGAATTTGCTTGATGGGGTTAAGTTTTTTAAGCTGGTATAATGAAATTCATGCGCCTTTATCTCTATTTCAGTTTTGCCCCAAACAGAGGAGGGCTGGGCTTGATATTTTACATAACCACGCCCTTGCGGCCTATCGTGCATTAGTGCTGTTGCATCAATTACTCCAACCATTTTATGGATTTTATCTTGCCACTCAATCTCATTGCAAAGATATATAAGACCAGCACATTCGGCATAGGTTGGCAATCCATTTTCTATTGCTTGTTTAATTTCTTTTCGTAAAGAAAAATTATCTTCTAGTGCTTTGCTATGAATTTCAGGAAAGCCTCCGCCAATGAACAGACCATCAATTTTTGGCAAAGACCTATCATTGATTGAATTAATATAAATTAGCTTTGCACCAGCTTTTTCAAATGCTTCAAGATCATCGGCATAATAAAACCCAAAAGCTTCATCTTTGATAATACCAATTTTTAGACCCTGAGCATTTCTTGTTATTTGTGGGTTAGGTTTTGCTTTGATTTTTGCGGAGCTCTTGGCAATGCTAAGCAATTTATCAATATCAATTTCTTTATCAATAATTTTTGCAATATTATTGATTTTATTCTCTAACTCCAAATCTTCAAATGGTGTTTTAAGTCCAAGGTGGCGTTCGCCAATTTCAAATTCTGGGCTGCGCCATATTGCGCCCAAAACCTTAATATTTGTAAAAGCCTTTATAGCTAAGCGTAATTTTTCTTCATGCCGCTTGCCGCCAACCTTATTCAATATAATACCAGCAATATTTACATCTTTATCAAATTCTTGATAGCCAAGCAAAAGTGGGGCAATGCCTCGTGTCATGCCCATGCTATCTATTACTAAAATAACTGGAATATTCAATAATTTTGCGAGGGAGGCATTTGAATCAGAACCATCAAGCGCCAAACCATCATAAAGCCCTTTATTAGCTTCAACTATGCAAATATCTGAATTAGTTGACTTTTGTGCGTATAGGTCAATTATTTCCTCATTGCTAAGAGCGTTAAAATCAAGATTATAACAAGCCTGCCCACTAGCAGTGCTTAGCCACATTGGATCAATATAATCTGGCCCTTTCTTAAAGGTTTGAACTTTTAGCTCAATATTTTTTAAGCTAGCTGCTAGCCCTAAAGAAATCGTGGTTTTTCCCGATGATTTATGCGCCGCTGCAATCATAAAGGCGGGCATTATTTTAGCCCTATTGGTAGGTAATTCTTGTTGCGGGCTTGCCAAAATTCATTTGCCATTTTCTGAGCGCTTGCAATGTCCTTTGCCTTACCCATTGTTTTTAGAGCAATGGCTAAAGTGCCAACAATAGAAGCTACGCTATATTCATTTTCTGTTTTTCCTTGCCAAATATCTATGAGATCAGCAATATTCATTTTTTCATCTGCGGCTTGAAAAGGCTCATTGGTAATTGTTGGCCAAACTTCTTGCTCAACTTCGCTTTCACCAACATTATAATGGGTTTTAGTTGGCTTGTTTGGGCGACGCTCTGCTTCGCCACCCTCGCCACGAAATACTGCCATTTTCTTTTGTTTAAGTAATATTGCAGCATCTGTGTGTATTTCCATAAAACCACGATGAAAAATACCAACCATCATTGTTGGGGCATTAAATGGATTTAGCATTCTGGCAAAAGAATGAACGGGGGAGCGAAGACCAAGAATAGGGCGCATCTCAATTAGTTCACGTAATTTTGGACTTAAAACTTCTAAAGGAACATAGGTAAAATTTGTTTGTTTTATTTGCTCTGCGGCTTGCTCAAGATTATTAGCGATAGGGAAGCCGAAGAATTCTAGCACTTCTTGAGTGTAAATACGACCCGGAGTATGACCAGAAGTACCATGCATAAATACTTTAAATCCGTTTTGTGCCAACAGGATAGCGCTAAGAATAAAATATGGTAATTGCCGCCGCTTACCAGCATAAGTTGACCAGTCAATATCAACTTGTGGGATAGTTTTTGGTTGCGCCATTACTGAGCGAGCAGCTTTTGTAAAACCTGCTATTTCCTCGCCATTTTCCTCTTTAAGGCGCATAAGCATAAGAAAAGCACCGATTTGTTCGGGCAATGCTTCTCCACGTAAAACCATGCCCATTGCTTCCTCAGATTCTTGCAAAGTAAATGAGCGAGTTTTAGTTTTTCCTCGTGCTAAAATAGCGATAAATTTTGCAAATGGGTGTAGTTGTTGTTCCATGTTTACTCTTGATTAATATCAACATTATCATCAGAAAGATTAGTTGGCATAATGCGCAGTATTTTCATTCCAATAATAGTTATAGTAAGTGCAAGCGCTACGCCACCAATTCCAAGAATAAATTCAAGAGAGGTTGGAATATAAGAATTTATCACCCCATCATAAAAACTTGAAGATACTTCATACCCTGGAAAAATCTCTAATGGATATGCTTGCCCGCCAATGATAATAACATAAAGTTGAGCTAAACCACCTAACACAACTAGCAAGGCAGCTAAAAGAACTAGATTTCTTTTTCTATCAAGTTTTGGATGAAATAATAAGAATAGCGGAACAATACCGCCCAAAAATACCTGCCCAACCCAAAACAGCAAAGTATAAATCCCACCATTAAGTAAGATAAATTTTTCAAATTCAATATGTTCATTTACATAAAGATTGCTAAGATGTTTGATTAAGGTAAAATATAAAACAACCCCAACAAATAGACCAAGCAAGCGAGCTTGGCGGGTTCTAAGCTCCGTGCCGTAACGCCTACCCGTCATTATGCATGTGCCAATCATCACTAAAATAAACATAGCAAGACCAAAAGAGAAAGACATGGCAATAAACATTGGTGCCATAATTGCCGCATCATAGGCTTGTCTTGCCACTAGCCAGCCAAAAATTGATCCCGTTCCGGTGGTTAGGGCTAAGCGCCATAAGAATGCAAACATGCCAGCAGTTTTTAATGCAAAACTAGGTACTCCTCGTGCCATTTGTGCATAAAGATAGATGGCTACTACTCCCAAAAAGCCAGTATATAATAGTACATTCCAAGCAAAAATTGATTTAAAATTATAGGTGGTCATAGCAATGATTAGCCTATCAAGCCTGCCCAAATCTAACACTAAAACCGCTAGGCCGCCCATTAATAATGCCATTGCCAATAGCGAAGATAATCTTGCAACTGGTTTATAGCCTTGTTTGCCAAATACCGAACCAATGGAGGAAACATTAAGTGCGCCAGAGGCGGCAACAATTAGAAAAATCGCAAAAACATGCGGTACTCCCCACACAATTTGGTTGTTCATACCTGTAACAATATGCCCATTATGTTCGATATAAAGAACTGTGAGGGCTGCGGCGCCAATGAATAGGGCCAAAATGAATAATAATGACCATAATTTTGGAGTGGAGCGTAATTCTGAATATTTTATCTTTTCCATTATTCTCCCCTTAAAAATTTTGATAGCGAATGCTAGGATTTAATTGTAAATCATCACGTAAAGCAGAGGATTGATAGGTAGCTAAACGAATTGATATTTCACTATTAGGGTCGTATAAATCACCAAATAAAATAGCCTCATTGCCTGTTTGCGTGCAAGCAATGGCGCAAGCTGGCGTGCCACCCTCATCAACAAGATGCACGCACATTGTGCAAGATTCTACAACTCCTTTGCCCCTTGGCGAGCCTGATTTTTTTTGGCTCTCTGGCACTTTTTCATGGATAAAAGAGCGGGCTTTGAATGGGCAAGCCATCATGCAATAGCGACAGCCAATGCAAATATGTTTGTCTACCAGCACAATTCCATCAGAGCGCTTAAATGATGCGCCAGTTGGGCATACATCAACACATGGTGGGCTTTCGCAATGTTGGCACATAAGTGGCAAAGATATTTCACGTCCGCTTGCCATCTCTTTTAGATCAATCTTTCTAATCCATTGCGCATCGGTTTTTGAGTTTTCCTCACTAAGCTCCCAACCATTTTCATTGGAACACGCCTTAACGCAATCATTGCAATCTGATTTACATTTATTGACGTCAATCAGCAGCCCCCAGCGAGATGTTTTGCCACTTACTTTGTCATTATTGCTAGCATAAGCCATTAGCGTAACACCTGTTGCTAAACTAAATGTAGCTGCGGCCATTCCAGTATTTAGAAAATTACGCCTAGTAATTGTTGCTTGATTATTTTTTTTGGAGTGCTTTGATGTAAAATTTTTCATTGTTTCACCACTATTGCTCGTTTGCTTGCAAATAATTATCAAGCTCTGCTTGGCTTTGTTTTAGGGGGGCAGGACGCTCTAACAAAAGACGTTGCAAAATACTATCGTCAGGTTTTGCTTGATGACAGGTAAAGCAATCAATTTCTACGGCTACAAAGTCATGGCAAACACGGCAAAAATATTGAGGGTCTTCATAAGTTACAGGTTGTTTATCCTCTCCCTCAACTGCGTGACAGGCAACGCATTCTTTTAGGCTATTTCCAATTTCCCTATCTCCAAGTCGTAAGGCTTTATCTCTATCATGGAGTAAAAGTTTTGGGTGGTTTATGCGCATGAATTCATTGCCCTCAGGGTGAGGAGCGCCAACAGCTTTTGGTACTTTAGGAGAAAATGAAATTTTGCTTTCTTCTTGAGAAAGAGCGGAAAAAGAAAACAAAGAAAGCAAAATTACCAATATCGCTGTTAGTGATTTCATACCTAGCCCCCAAGCCCCATATTAATATAGCCTGTCGGGCAAACATCAGCACAAACATGACAGCCAATACATTTGGAATAATCGGTAAATACATAGCGTCCCATTACTCTTTCGGATTTTTTAACCCTTGAGACAGCATCTTGCGGGCAGTAAATTACGCAATTATCACATTCAAAACACATGCCACAGGACATACAACGCTCGCCTTCTTTTTGCGCTTGCTCTTCTGAGTAAGCAATAATTCGCTCTTCAAAATTGCCCAAAACATTGTCGCCCTCAATTCTTACTTCTTTGCGCCTCTCGCGAGCCTCATAGGGGAAGTGGGCTTTGAATAATTCGGTGTGTTTGATAATTTGTGTGCTTGATCTATCATCATAATTGTGGATAGCAAAGTTTGAAGCATCAGTTCCCCTAGTTGGCTCGTGGTGATAGGGGGTTTTTGCATGGCCTCTTTGTGCTAAGACTTTAAGTAAATTAAAATGCGGCACATCAATTTTGGCCCGTTTTTCAATCTCGCCATCATCAAAATAATCAGTAATTGTTTGCGCCGCAATGCGCCCATGCCCAATGGCAGTTGTTAATAGGTGTGGTTTTATTATATCACCACCAGCAAAATGTTTCTCTTTTCCTTTAACCTGAAAAACAGGGGACGTTGCAATAAATCCATTGCCTCCATCAAGCTCTTCAATACCGCTAAAATCGCCATATTGCCCAATCGCTGAAATTATAACGTCACATTCAATAGTAAATTCTGTGCCCTCACGAGGAATAGGGGTCATGCCCTTCATATCGCATTCGCACATTTTAAGAGCTATTGCCAAACCCTCGTCATTTTTAATCACTTCAAGCGGCATTACAGAGCCTTTAATATCAACGCCCTCTCTTATTGCATCTTCTCTTTCATGCTCAGAGGCAGTCATTTGCTCAATGGGGAATAAAGAAGTTAGAGTTGCATTTACACCTTCTTTATTTAGCGCCATTGCGGCATCGCCAGCGGTGAAATCTATATTACCAGCATTTGGCTTGCTGGTTTTTTTGTCGGTTGAAACATGGCCTAAACGACGAGCAACTGAAGCAACGTCAATAGAAGTATCACCGCCACCAACAACAATAACTCTTTGTTCTGATGCAACAATATTGCCCTTATTAAATTCATCAAGAAACTCTATGCCATTGATGCAATTTTTTGTTCCCTCCCAGCCGGGGACAGGTAGGGGGCGGCCATTTTGTGCGCCAAGCGCCCAAAATATGGCATTATAAGAATCTTCCAAATCATTGATTTTAACGTCTTTTCCCACTTTAGTATTCAGATGCACCTCAACACCCATATCAATAATACGATCTATTTCTTTATCTAGCATTTTACGGGGAGTGCGATATTCAGGGATACCGTAGCGCATCATGCCGCCAAGTTTCTCATGAGATTCAAAAAGGCTTACACTATGCCCTATTCTTCGCATGAAAAAAGCAGCAGAAAGCCCTGCTGGCCCGCCGCCAATAATTGCAATTCTGTAGCCTGTATCTTTGCCAGCCTCAACATGTTTTAGATCATTCTCATTTGCCCAATCGCCAATATATTGCTCAACACCATTAATGCCAACATATTCATCAACCTCGTTGCGATTACAGCCATCTTCGCATGGGGCAGGGCAAACTCTGCCCATTGTTGCAGGGAAGGGATTGGCATCTGCCATCATTTTGAAAGCATATTCTTGCCATGCCATGCCCTCAACTGGTGGCTTATCCATGCCACGAGCGATTGCTAACCAACCACGAATTTTGTGCCCTGAGGGGCAAGAGCTTTGGCAGGGAGCAGTTTTATTTATATAGGTGGGGCATTTATATGATTTATCTTGAGTAAAGATTTTTTCTTCTAAATCCCAATCGTTCGGCATTTCACCATCTTCAAAACGACGAAATGTTTTTTTCGCTTTTGCTTCAATATTATCCATTATTATTTCTCCACGCTATCTTCATTTTTTGTATCATTTTGTTCTGGTTCATCTAAAATGATGGCATTAGAAACTAACTGATGCACCGATAGAACATCATCCATTTCATAATCATATTTAGGCATGATTTTTGAAAATTGCGTTTTGCAAATTGCGCAAATCGCTGCCATGTGGGTTACGCCATTTTCGTTTGATACTTGTCTAAGCGCTTTCATTCTAGGGCTTGCGCCTTTTATGCGTAAATCCATCAATTCATCGGTGAGTAAGCCGCCGCCTCCAGCACAACAAAGCGTGCTTTCTTTAATTGTGTCCCTATCCATATCAAAATAATGATTGCAACATGCCTTTAAGACTTCACGGGGCAAGGTAAATTGTCCGCCCTTAATCCCTCCCATGCCAGAGCCACGAGCAACATTACAGCTATCGTGAAAAGTTACCCTAAATTCATCATTTTTAGATTTATCAAATTTAAGCTCGCCCTTTTGAATAAGGTCGTGAGTATATTCTATAATATGTTGGGGAATGGGATAATTTTGATCTAAAAAATCAAAAGGCCCTGCAAGAGTGTTCAAAAAACTATAAGCAACACGCCAAGCATGTCCACATTCACCAAAAATGATGCGCTTTACACCCAAATCAAGTGCGGCTTTTCTTATCCTTAGGCTTAATTCACGCATATTCTCATATGAGCCAATGAACATGCCAAAATTTGCAGCTTCTGAGGCATAAGAGCTTATTGTCCAACTAGCTCCAGCTTGATGAAATACTTTAGCATAACCTAAAAGACCATCAATATGAGGCTCGGCAAAAAAATCTGCACTTGGGGTAATAAGTAAAATATCTGCGCCTTTTTCATCGAGCGGCAGGCGAACTTTTTGCCCTGTTTCGTCTTCAAGGTCTTCTTCTAAATCTTCTAAGGTAGCTCTTAAGGCTTTTGGGTTGAGCCCAAGATTATTACCAATTTTTTCAGCTTTTGCGATAATTTCGTTGCAGTATTTTTGCCCCATGCCAACACTATTAAGAACCTCACGAGCCGCCATTGATATTTCGGCGGTATCAATGCCATAGGGGCAAAAAACCGAGCAACGCCTACATTGTGAACACTGATGAAAATAGGTGTACCATTCATCAAGAATTTCTTTGGTTAAATCTTTAGCGCCCACCAGCCAAGGGAAATATTTGCCAGCAAAAGTAAAATAACGCCGATAAACAGAACGCAATAAATCTTGCCGTGCAACTGGCATATTTTTTGGATCACCCGTACCAAGGAAATAATGACACTTATCGGTGCAAGCACCACATTTTACGCAAATGTCAAGATAGACCTTAAAGGCACGGTTTTTCTTTGCTAATTCGCCAATTTTAGCAATGGCAACTTCTTTCCAATTATCAATTAACTCAGCAGGAAAACCAAGATCAGTATTATGCTGCGCATGAGCGGGGTATGGTTTGAGATCAGCCATTGCCCCACAAGCAATTTTTGGTATTGCTAATGGGTCTAACGGCTCACTACCTCTTTTATGTTTAATATCCAATTCAACCATTTTTCTCGTCCTCCTCTAGCTCTTTTGCCCAAGCGGCGAGATGGCGTTTGTTACGAGAATCATCGGGTTGATTGCGAGTGGGGCTAAAAAACACTCCAACTCCGTGCAATAATTTTGAGATTGGGAAAATAATCATCAATATAATAACCAGCCCTAAATGAACAAGCAAAGCTGGGTGGGTTGGCAAGTCGCCAATTTGAAAGCGAAGCAGACCAAGCATAAAAGACTTTACGGCAATAATATCGGTGTTTGAGACAAATTTTATCGCTAATCCAGAGCCTGCAATGCCTAATAATAAGAGCAACATTAAATAATCTGATGGGCTAGAAATATATCTAATTCTTTGCAAAATAATGCGGCGTAAAAATAATGCGCCAAGAGCCAATAACATAGCAAAGCCTGCATAAATTCCAAAGGGTTGAATGATTTTTATCCACCACCAAACATCAGTTTGAAAATAGCGAAAATGGCGCAATAAAACCAAAAGCAAAGCCACATGAAAAATATACCCAAATAGCCAAATCCATTTATTGGATTTAAATAGGCTTTCAAAAAATGCTACTTCACGAAACAGACGAAAGCCAACGCCAGTTTTAGTTAAAGGAGCTGGCATTGTTGGGATTTTTAATGGTGCAGGAGTTTTTGCATAGAGCCATATCTTCATAGCTAGGCCAAAAACCAGCAAGAAAGTTGCTAGATAAAATAGCACGCCATAAATTATGGATAACATTTTGTTCCTCCCAAATTATTCTAAAAATCTAGCTAGGTATAAAACAACTAAGATAGCTAAATTAATTCTTGTTAGTTAACTAGCGCCTCTCGTCATTATCGGGCTTGACCCGATAATCTACTAGCAGTTATTTTGTAGATCCTCGTGTCAAGCACGAGGATGACGAGGGAGTATGATTAATATAACCCCTTACACACAACCAGTTGGTTTTGGCAGTCCAGCAATTTTACAGGCTTGTTTTGCAGGGCCATAAGGGAATAATTCATACATATATTTATTATTACCAATATCAGGACCCAATGATTTTTTAATCGATTTAACCAAAACGCGAACAGCTGGGGCGATTTGATATTCGTCATAATATTCACGCAAGAAATTAACTACTGCCCAATGTTCATCGGTCATTTCAATTTCCTCAGCTTTGGAAATTATATCTGCTAATTCTTTGCTCCAATCACTTAGATTTGTAATGTAGCCTTCTTCATCATGCTCAACCGCTGTTCCATTTACATCATATGCCATTTATGTTTCCTTATTTATCGTTAAACTAAGATTATAGCCAAGCCTGACAAACGTCATGCTTTGCCGCCAATTCTACAAAACCATCATAATTAGTTGTGATAATTCCTGTTAAAATTTTGCTACTATCAATGCCACGAGCCTTCATGTCTGGCTCAAGCGCAATAATTGACAAAGAGCCAATTTTATCTGCAACTATTTGCGAAATCTCGCTACCCTTAAGTGCTCCATAAATGCCGTCTTCTATTAATAAAATAGTGTCGCCATCATTTGCGTGTTCTAAGCAGCTTTTAAGAGAATTGATTGAAAATGGTGATTTATTTACTGTGTGTAGGCTTGCCATCATTTACTCCTAAAAACTTAAAACTACGTCTTGATTGCCCATTAATTCGCCCATTTCCTTACGAGAAACGATACGAATTGAAGGTTTTTCAGCCCAATCATCATCCTCATCTTCATAGGTTAATTCCTGCAAATCATCAGTACTTAAACCACGCTCAATAAGTGATTCTTTTTCAACATAAAGTTTGGTAACTTCATAATCACCAAGCGCACGATAAGTGGGTGAGAAATTCTTCACGCCAATTTCTTTAGTATCTTGCCCTTTGGTAAGCTGAAACACGCCGTCATCAATAAAAGCAAGACTTACATCTTGATCAAAAGCCGCACCAATAAGCACAACCTCTAAGCTCTCAAGCGCATAAATTGTGCCATAGGGTGCTTTGCGGTTCACATATAGAAACTTTTTTACTTGTTCACTCATTTATAAATCCCCTTAATCGCCAAATGTCATTAGGCGATCGCTTTTAATGCCCATTTCAATTAATTGCCCAAGTCCTGAAATTCGAAAGCCCTCAGCAATATTATTTGCATCTTTTCCCTGACGTTTTGCCTCATTTTCATCAAGCAAGCCACGTCTTTGAGCTGCGGCAATACATATCACGAGATCAATTTCATGTTTCTTTGCTAAAGCGCTCCAATCCTTTTGTAGGTTGCGCTCATCTTGTGGGGGGATAGAAAGGCGAGTGCCAACATTGACCCCATCATGATAGAAAAACACACGATCAATTTCGTGCCCAGTCTTTAGTGCAGCTTTGGTAAAATGATAGGCGCTATCTGCTGCTTGATGCGTATAAGGGCCTTCACTTATTAATATTCCAAACTTCATATCTAGTCCCTTAAAAATGAATATGTGATGATGAATTGAGATTTTGGCGTGATCCAGTCCAAGTATCAAGATGATGTTTGGTAAATGCCAAACCAGTCATATCAAAGAACCTTTTCCAGCCAATTCTATCAATCCATTCGCCCATACGCTCCCAATCTTTGGCGTCTTTTTTATAAGTTTCCAAGATTTTGCGCACCACGTCTGCAACTTCAGGCCAATGCGGTGGGTTATTGGGAAGGTTAGCTATGGCTAATTTATGAAAAGTTGGTTTGGAACGAGCATTTGAATGTTTACCACCAACCCAAATTGCAATTTTGGTTGAATCTTCGCTATTGATTTGCATTGGTGGACATGGTGGATAACAAGCGCCACAGCAAACGCATTTCTTTTCATCAATTTCCAAAGAAGGCTTGCCATCAACCATTGCTGGGCGAATGGCAGCAACAGGACAACGAGCAACAACGGCAGGCCTCTCGCAAACATTTGCTACTAAATCATGGTTGATTGTTGGTGGTTTAGTATATTGCACATTGATAGCAATATCGCCCTGACCACCGCAATTTATCTGACAACAAGAAGTGGTAATTCTTACACGATTAGGCATTCTTTCTTGCACAAATTCTTTATGCAAATAATCCATAAGGCTTTTAACAACTCCCGAAGCGTCTGTTCCTGGTATATCGCAATGCAACCAGCCTTGTGTGTGAGAAATCATTGAAACAGAAGCACCCGTGCCGCCAACTGGAAAGCCAGCGGTTTCTAATGCCTCAATTAACGGCGCAACTTTTTCTTCATTACTAACCATAAATTCTATATTTGAGCGGGTGGTAAAGCGCACATGCCCCTCTGCAAATTCATCGCCAATATCGCAAAGTTTGCGAACCGTAAAAACGTCCATTTGGCGCTGTGTGCCAGCACGCACAGAAAATACTTCATCGCCAGATTTACTAACATGGCGCAAAACACCAGCACGAGGGCGTTCGTGCCAATCCCAATTTCCATGATTGGCTTTTAACACAGGGTGCATATATTGCATGTGATCTGGAACACCGACCTCATCAGCAGTTCTTGGTTTTTCCTTAGTGTTTTCCATTCTTTCCTCCTAAAAGAACCTATTGGTTCTAATTCTTTTATTTTATACGTTTGAATTTTCTTCTTTTGCTTTCCTATCGAACCATTTTTTTGCTTCAATATCAAAATCATCGGTGCGGACATAAGAGGAGGTACGAGGATGCACAACCATATTTGGGTCTGCCTCAACGCCAACGCCTTCAAGAAAAGACGGCAAACCAATTCTGTCTATAGTTTCACCAATTCTCTCGTGCTCGAGTGCGTTATCGGCAAAAAATTCAATGCATGTTTCTGCAAATTCTTCTAATTTTTCATAATCTTCTTCGCTGTCCAGCTTAATGAATGGCAAAATCATAATGCCCATCATGTCGCCAACTTTTAGCGAGCGTTTGCCGCCGATAAATACAGAAGCCCCGCGATCATCACCAGGTGAAAGAGCTTTGGTCATAACGTTGATGCAGTGCATACAACGCACGCAACTTCTATTATCAATATCTAGCGTGTCATCATCATTTAGTGAAAGCGCTCTTGTTGGGCACATAGAAATAACCGTATCAATAGTATATTTGCGACCCTTCTTAGCTATGTGCTTTTTCACTTCTTCTTGATTGACCTTCATATCATCACGCCAAGTGCCAATTACTGCAAAATCAGCCCTTTGGATTGAATTAACACAATCATTGCCGCAACCAGAGAATTTGAATTTGAATTTATAAGGAAGGGAAGGGCGGTGCATTTCATCAAGGAACTTATTTATTATTCCTCGATGTACTTTACCTTCATCATAACAAGATTGCTCACAACGAGCCGCCCCAACACAAGACATTGCGGTGCGTAAAGCAGGGCCTGCACCACCAAGATCAAAACCAATTTTATTTAATTCATCAAAGGCAATTTGAGTATTTTCAGAGGTGCAACCCTGAAACATAATATCGCCAGATTGACCATGAAAGGCAATTAGACCTGAGCCATGCTCTTCCCAAATATCGCACAATTTTCGTAAAATATCTGTTGTATAATGAAAACCCGGAGGGGGCATTATGCGTAGAGTATGAAATTCTTTCGACTCTGGGTATTCTTCTGAAACTTCTGAAAAACGAGGGATAACCCCACCACCATACCCATAAACTGAAAGAGTTCCGCCCTTCCAATAGCCTTTTTTATTTTCATAGGAATGCTCAAGCTGACCCAAAAGATCATTCATCATTGGTGCATATTTTTTATCTTTAGCATCGCGAAGGCGCTTTAGACCTGTAACAAAACTAGGCCACGCACCACCCTCTAATTCGTCGAGCATTGGTGTTGCATGTACACCGTTCTTACCGTTTGAGCCATTGCCCTTGTTATCTGATGCCATTAGTTCCTCCTATAAAATATTCAAAAAACAAAAAAGGTGCTTTATTGAATCTAAAATAACATATACCGTTATTTATATATATTATTTTTTCGAATGCAAAGGATAATTTGTATTTGTCTGATTTTAGTTTTATATTTTGCACAGAAGGGGTTTCATTTTGACAAAAAATATTAAGAACTCATATTGGAATCTATCAGATGATGATGGTTATAGGGCTTGGCGTCAGCATAAATTGCAGCAAACTGAAAAACTGCAAAATGCAGGTTTTATAAGAATTAAAGACTTAAGCAATCCAAGCGCTAGCGAAAAGAGCGAACTTTTTAGTCGTTGTAAAAAAACTAATATGGCACTTTATCAAATCGATGAATTTGATGATCCTGAAAAAACTAAAATTGCTTTAAGAGAATTTGCAAAAAATCTAGGTTTGGTGATTGCTGAAAAACATCGCTCAGCAGGAAAGGAGGGAATTGTTGCAATAACAATTTCTAATGCACCAACTCAGCGTGCTTATATTCCTTATTCTAATAGAGCATTAAATTGGCATAGCGATGGTTATTATAATGCTGAAAATGAGCAAATTCGCTCAATGGTGTTACATTGTTTTAAGCCAGCTCAAAGGGGTGGGGAAAGTCAATTTTTTGACCCTGAAATTGCTTATATAAGATTGCGTGATGAAAATCCAAATTATATCAAAGCTTTAATGCATAAGGAGGCTATGATAATACCGCAAAATCTAGATGAAAAGGGAGGGGTGCGCCCTATAAGTGTTGGTCCAGTTTTTTCTTTTGATAAAGATAATAATCTAATAATGCGATATACTGCAAGAACTCGCTCTATTGAATGGCGTAAAGATAAAGATACGCAAGAGGCGGTTAGATTTTTGCAAGACTTGTTAATTAATGGAGATGAATTTATACAAAGACTTACCCTAAAGGCAGGGCAGGGGATATTGTGTAATAATTCATTACATAATCGAAGTGCATTTGAAAAACAGGAAAACAATGAGCGTTTATTATTTAGAGTGCGTTTTCATAATCGTATAAAGGACTATTAGACAATGGCAAAACTTAGTGAGTTAATTATTCAATATCCTGAAGTGGATAATTTTTTGGCTCTTGAAAATTTGGTAGCAAATGCAGGCTCGTCTGGAATTATGTTTTTGGAGTTTGATGTTAAGCCTGATTATCGTGATACCCCTAAACAATGGGAATGGAAACTTGAGGCAGCTTTTACTCGTGGAATAGATAATGAATAGTGAAAATGTAATCGAAAGAGAATTGCATGAATTGCCATTTGGGCGCTTAATAAAGAGCCAAGAAATTGAGCATGAAAGTGGTTTGAAAATGTTGCGCCTTACAATTCGTGAGGGCAGACGATTTACTCTTATTGATCTTGATGAAAGTTCTGCTAAGAAGCTTAGTGCAGATCTATCTGACTGGGTAAAGTAATTAATTTTAATATGTTTTTTGTGAGGCTAAATGGACTTTCTTCCTATCTTTTTGAATATCAAAAATAGCAAAATAATAGTTGATGGCGGCGAAACGATTGCTGCACGCCGAGCGGAGCGAGCGTTAGATGCTGGCGCTAATGTTATGGTTTTTAATAAAAAATTGAGCGATGAATTTTTAGAGCTTTTAGAAAACCCGTTCCTTACTCATGTTGCTCGTAAACCTGAAGAAAGTGATTTTGTGGGTTGTAAAATTGCATTTGGAACATCTGGTGATAGTGAGCGAGATAGGTTGTTATTTGAGATGGGGCGCAAGGCTGGCGCATTGATAAATGTTGCCGATGTGCCTAAATATTGTGATTTTATTACACCATCAATAGTTGATCGCTCACCGCTTGTCATTGCCATTACTTCAAGTGGCAAGACACCTGTTATTGCTAGGATATTAAGAGCTAGAATAGAAGCTCTTATTCCTCCTTCTTACGGTCATCTAGCAGATTTTTTAGGTGAATTTCGTGATAGGATTGCAAGAAAGATTAAATCTTCTAATATTCGTCGTCATTTTTGGGAAAGGATAATTGAGGGTAAGGTGTCTGATATTTTTCTTAATGGGGATAAAGCATTAGCAAAAACCACGCTTTTGCAGGAATTAGAACAAGTTCAAAATGATGAGCAGGTTGAAAAAATTGGCGAAGTTTATTTGGTAGGTGCCGGGCCGGGTGATCCTGATTTGCTGACTTTTCGTGCTTTAAGGTTGATGCAACGGGTTGATGTGGTGCTTTATGATAGGCTTGTTAGTGCTGATATTCTTAATTTGGTGCGCCGTGATGCAGAGCGAATAAATGTTGGGAAATTACCAAAAAACCACGTTATGGTGCAGAGCGATATTAGTCAATTAATGGTTGATTTGGCAAAACAGGGCAAGCGAGTTTTACGGCTCAAGGGCGGTGATCCATTTATGTTCGGGCGTGGTGGTGAAGAGATAGAAATGCTAAGCGAGAATAATATTAACTTTCAAATTATTCCCGGTATCACATCGGCTCTTGGAGCATCGGCTTATGGGGGCATTCCACTTACGCACCGTGATCATGCGCAATCTTGCGTTTTTATTACGGCACATGGGAAAGATGGCTCGCTTGAGCTTGATTGGAAAAATTTAATCGCTCCATCGCAAACTGTTGTTATTTATATGGGGCTGGCTAATTTAGAAGGTTTGAGTAAAAAATTCATCTCTCATGGAGCAAGTGAGAATGTCTCAGTTGCTTTGATTGAGAAAGCTACGCAGCCAGAGCAAAGGATAATTATTGGCACACTTGGAACTATCTATAAAAAAGCGAATGATGCCAAAATTAAAGGGCCAGCAATTATTATAATTGGTGATGTTGTGAAATTACATTCTAAATTAAAGTGGAATAGCGAGAAGAAACGCAAGGAGCATAAAATGAGCCTGCAGGCGCAAAAAACTTTATAGATTTTAGAGATAGAACCTTATTCCCTATATTCTAGTAATATGGTTGACTTTAGCTGAGTTATGTATATGATTCAGTAATCAATATTGATAGCAAAGAATTTTTAACAAATGAAACTAGAGCAAGTAGCAATGCAATTAAAGATTTTGGGTAATCCAATTCGCCTAAAAGTTTTCCGTCAATTAGTGCGACTTGGGCAAGATGGTGCGCCAGTTGGTGTAATTCAAGCTAAACTTGATATTCCACTATCAACGCTTTCAAACCACATTCAAAAACTTGTTGTTGCAGGATTAGCAAAGCAAGAAAGAAAAGGCGTTGAGTTAATTTGCACCGCAAATTTTGAAGCAATGCAAGAGATGGTAGATTATTTGAATAAAGAATGTTGCATTGATGCTTGTTAGATAAGAGAAAGTTGTTTTTGCGGATTCATACATATTTTATTCCTATATTATTGGGAATATAGAAATAATAATTCTTAAGAAAGAAAGAAAGAAAGAAAGAAAGAAAGATAAATGAATAATGATAGTTATAAAAATAGCATGTTTATGGGCATTGGTTCTACATTTAAGAAGTTTGATAGGGTTTTTCTTGCGCTAATAATGGGGTTTGTTTTATTAGCAATTTTTGCTACAAACCAGCTAGTGCCAAGTCTAACATTTATGCTTAGCGCTTTAGCTCGGATAGCCCCTTTTATTGCACTTTCTGTTATTATGACGGCCTATGTTAATGCAACTGGTGCTGATAATCTTATTTCTAAGGCATTTCAGGGCAATAAAATCATTATGATTGTTTTTGCTGCTTTTATGGGGGTATTATCTCCATTTTGCTCATGTGGTGTTATTCCGCTAATTGCGGCGCTTTTAGGCATGGGCGTACCACTTTCCGCCGTTATGGCATTTTGGCTTGCTTCTCCTTTAATGGATCCTTCAATGATGGTTTTAACCATTGGTGCTTTGGGGTTTGAATTCGCCATTGCTAAACTAATCATAGCGGCAGTAATTGGTACGATAGGCGGGTTTGCTATTTTAGCTTTAGAAAAAAAAGGGCTGTTAAATAACCCTTTAAGAGCAGGAGTTGGGGATGGTGGCTGTGGATCAGCGCATATTCGAAATCCAGAAAAAGTAATATGGAAATTTTGGCAACATGAAGCTCGAAATAAGAAGTTTTTAACTTCAGCAAAAGCAAACCTATTTTTCTTAGGGAAATGGCTCGCTTTAGCATTTTTTCTAGAAAGTATAATGCTTGCCTATATTCCAGCTGAAAACATAATTTCATTAGTTGGGGGCGGTGACTTTGCCTCTATTGCTTTAGCAACCATTGCGGGTGTTCCAGCATATCTTAATGGCTACGCCGCTTTGCCATTGGTATCTGGGCTAATGGAGCAAGGCATGTCAGCGGGGGCTGGAATGGCATTCTTAATTGGTGGCGGTGTAACGTCAATTCCAGCTGCAATGGCGGTGTGGGCTCTAGCTCGCTTGCCTGTGTTCTTTGCTTATCTAGCACTTTCGTTGTTCGGGGCTTTTAGTGCAGGTCTTCTTTTCCAAGCTTGGGTGTCAATGTAAGTTGAATTTTGGCTGAAAGGGCTAGTTATAAATAATAATTTCAGGTGATTTGTTTACAACGATTGAAAAAACTTTCAAATTGAAATGACAGATCCTAAGAAAGATATTTTATACCTTAGTAGAAGAAGATTACCTCATTTTAGACCCTTTGCTTGGAAGGATATATGCGCCTAATAATTGCTTGCCGAAAAAGTGACCTCGCTCGCATTCAAGCCTATATGGTTGGAAATGCCTTAAAAGCCAAAGATTCTGATATTGAAATTGAATATCAGTTCCGATCTTCGCTTGGCGATGAAAATCAAGATGATCCGCTTTGGAAAATGCCAAGTCAGGGTGTTTTTACAAAAGACTTTCGCAACGATTTAGTGCAAGGCCATATGGATATGATTGTGCATTCTTGGAAAGACTTGCCAACTAAAAATGACGGCGCAACTATTTTAGCCGCTACTTTGCCAAGGGGCATATCAATACACCTTGAAACATGATTGTGGAGCAGGTTGATAATGACCAAAGGTCGATGAAGATATGTTCAAATTGTACGTTTTAATTAGGCCATTTTAGATGATGGTCATCAATGATGAACCTGTGTTTATGAGAAAGTGATTTGTGGGTATGGTGTAAAGGTGTAGTAAATTCTGCGCTTGCACCTTTGTGATGCACGCTATCGCCAAATGGATGGGTGTGCTCAAGTTCTTCATGCTCATGTTCAATTTCTTCAGGGTCTGTCTTTGGCCAAAGCCTTATCGCTAAAATCACACCAAAAGCTGAAACTACTGCCAGAAATATAAAAGTTACTCCAAGTCCATACCATGTTCCCAAAAATCCAGCGGCGAGATAAGCTAATAACCAGCAGGCATGGGATAAAGAAAATTGTGCAGCAAAAATTGCAGCTCGATCTTCTTCATGACACGAGCGGTTTAATAAAAGTCCTGCTGGTGTTTGGATCAAAGATACACCAGCACCTAAGAATAGCCAAATTATCAGGCCAGGGAGCAAAGTCTGCAACATATCTTGCCCAAAGCCAGCTAGAGCAAGCAGGAAACATAATAAGCCACCTCCAAAAATCATTATTGAGCGAAGTTTGATGCGGGTAAATAAACGTGGAAGAATTATTGCCACAAAAATTGATCCAAGACCAAAAGCCCCAAAATACAAGGCAACAAATTTATCTCCAAGTTCAAGCGTTTCTTTTACGTAAACAACTGTATTTACAATAATCATAGCGCTAGCTGAGGCTACCGCTAAATAAAGAGAGAGTAAGCCCCGTAGGCGTGGTGTGTTTAAATATATCCACATGCCGCGGGTCAGGCGTTTTGAAAAACTTAAAGGAATTATTTTATCTTTAGCCTTTGGCAAAGTTACCGACAAAATGAGGATGCAAGATAATAAAAATCCTAATGCTGTTCCAACAAATAAGAAATGAAATGATAATATGCTCAACAGCAACCCTGCTAGTAAAGGGCTTACTAACGATTCAATGTCATAGGTTAGACGAGACAATGAAAGTGCTTGAGCGTAATCTTCTTCGTCTGTTAAGATGTCGGGAATAGTTGCTTGAAAAGTTGGAGTGAACGCAGCTGAGAAAGCTTGAAAAGCAAAAACAAGAATGTAAACTTGCCAGACTTGCGTTACGAATGGCAATAACAAAACTAACCCAGCACGACATAAATCAAGTGTTACTAAAAAACCTCGTCGTGGAATCCATACTGCTAAAGCAGCGGCAATTGGGGCAAGCCCAACATAGGCCAACATTTTAATTGCAAGGGCTATACCAAGCACCATAGCAGCATTAGACCCAGCTAGCTCATAAGCTAACAAGCCAAGAGCTACGGTAATGAGGCCAGAGCCAAGGACGGACAATATCTGAGCCATCAGTAATCTGCGATAAATATGATTTGAAAGAGCACCGAGCATAACAATACCACTTAAAACAAGAAGTTATTCTAGACATCTATCTGAGTAGCATGTTATACGCAAGGTAACTTAATTGTGAAGTGTAGATTATCAGTGACTAATATCTCTAAAAAACTACCAATTTGGACGATCTTGGTTTTTGCTGTGATTATAGGCACAATTCTTTGGCCTCCTGGAACCATAGCTAGTTTTAAGGGAGGCGCAGCAACCTATATAATATGCTCTGATGGTAGTGTTGCTACTATTACCGCTCCCCTTCTAGAGAATGACAGTCCAGAGAATGATAACTCTCAAGATTTTTGTGATTTTTTTATCTCTAAGCTTGTTGTATTGCCTTTTGCCTTTCCTGCTATCATATTGGCAACACAGCATGACGTTACCAATGTCATTGCTAAAAGAGCCTATGGTTTAATTTCGTATATTCGTCTTACTACACACTCCTCGCGTGCGCCTCCTTTGTTGGTTTGAATCTAGTTTTTATAATTAAAATCAAATCAAATCAAAAGGACAAACCTATGTTCAAATTATCTATTGCTGCGCGCTTGGTTGCAGCAGCGTTACTTGTTGCCCCATTTTCTGCTCCAGTATTTGCAGCAGAAA
>JAMONS010000121.1 GCA_027065555.1 Hyphomicrobiales bacterium
ATTCGTGGGTGCTGGTTTCGCCCTCAATCTTGACATCAGAAGTGCTAAAAAACGCCTGCACATTATGGCCTGTGCCAGTAAGACGTTTGCAAGCATTACAATGGCATTGTTTCATTGCTAGGGGCTTGCCGCTAACTTCAAATTTTACATTGCCGCAATGGCAATGGCCTGATTTTGTCATTATAGATCTCCTTTATGTTAAATTAGGCTGACACAAGCAAAAGCTCTTTGCAAGTAAAGCTAATATGTTCACGAACTCTTGAAACAATTTGCTCCCTTTGTTACTAGGCATTGACCCTAGCAAGAAGAAGTTGGAATAAAATGGCTGGAACTGATAGAACAAAAAAAATCAACCTATCACCAACGCCGGTGATAATTTTGTGCGAGCCACAATTAGGTGAGAATATTGGCACGGCGGCACGAGCTATGGCAAATTTTGGCTTATGGGATTTGCGATTGGTAAATCCACGAGATGGCTGGCCTAGTGAGAGGGCGGCAAATGCTGCTGCAAAGGCTGATCATGTAATTGAACGGGTGCAGATCTTTGAAACTGTTGAGGAGGCGGTTGCTGATATTTCGCTATTGTTTGCAACAACGGCACGAAAACGAGATATGTTCAAGCCAGTAATTGGCCCCGATGAGGCGGCAACAAAAATGGTTGCAACTATTGCTAAAGGGCAAAAGGCAGGGCTGTTATTTGGCCGTGAGCGCTGGGGGTTAAATAATAAAGAAGTTGCGCTTAGTGATGCGATTGTAACCCTGCCAGTTGAAGAAGCTTTTGCTTCGCTTAATATTGCACAAGCGGTTTTGGTTTTAGCTTATGAATGGCGGCGGGCAAAAAATGCAAATGAGCCTTTGCCGTTTGAAGAAACTATAGGCGAGCCAGCGAGCAAGGGCGAAATAACAGGCATGTTCACGCACCTAGAAAATGCGCTTGATGAAGCAGGGTTTTTCACCGTGGCAGAAAAACGCCCCTCAATGGTAACAAATATCCGCAATATGTTAAATCGGGCAAAGTTTAATGCGCAAGAAGTGCGCACTTTTCGTGGGGTGATTGCGGCGCTTGAGCGGCGGCACGAGAGAGACAAAAAATTGTAACTATTGTCTTGTAGCGCTTGTGTCACCTTAATGACGTGGTCAAAAAATATTCAACTTGATAGCTTATTCTCGTTACTACAGCAAAGGGATGAAAATGATTATTCGCAAACTTCGCCTTGAAAAAGGTTGGTCACAAGAGCAATTGGCTGAAATGGCTGGTGTTTCTACTAGGACGATTCAACGGATTGAAAGAGGCGGACAGGCCTCGCTTGAAACTAAAAAATGTCTTGCTGCAGTATTTGAAATAAATCTTATCAACCTGCAAAAGGACCAAAAGGACAATGACATGAGTGATGATAAAATTACACAAGACGAGCGAGCTGCGCTTAATAAAATGCGTCGACGGATGAAGGACGAGGGTGATTTTGATCAATCACTAAGCTCTGAAGAGCGTGAGGCGATGGAATATGTGCGTGATATAAAGTCATTTTATATCAATTTTGGAACTTACGTAATTGTGATGGTTTTTTTATTGATATTAAATCTTCTTAATAATCCGAGCAATCTATGGGTGATTTGGCCAGCGCTTGGCTGGGGGGTTGGTGTTGCTTTTCATGCGCTAAGTGTTTTTGAAATCTTCTCGCCAATGGGTGGAGATTGGGAAAAACGGCAAATAGAAAAACGCCTTAAAAGAAAATGAGTCTTTAAGTTATTGTTGAGAAACTAGCAACTTAATGGCGCTTGACATATATGGTTTTTGCCAATAGAACGCACGAACCTATTGCTTGCTTTTTTAAGTGAAATATGGGCGCACCCGAGGTCTTCCTGATTAATTTTGGAGCCTGTCGGTTTTGGGGTTTTGCCCTAAAGCAGAGGAGGGCGTGGTATCTTTTTAGTTAATGTTCTTGAAAGGAGCTATGATGTCGAAGCGTCATTCACAAAAATATAAAATCGATCGCCGTTTAGGTGAAAATATTTGGGGTCGCCCAAAATCTCCAGTAAATACTCGCTCGTACGGTCCGGGTCAGCACGGGCAAGGTCGCAAATCTAAATTATCTGATTTTGGTCTTCAGTTGCGTGCTAAGCAAAAACTAAAGGGTTATTACGGCAATATTACCGAAAAATCATTTAAGCGTCTTTATAGCGAAGCTGTTCGTATTAAGGGTGATACAGGTGAAAACCTTATCGGTCTTTTAGAAAGCCGTCTTGATGCGCTAGTATATCGTGCAAAATTTGTTGCAACGGTTTTTGCGGCTCGCCAATTTGTAAATCATGGTCATGTTCTGGTTAATGGTAGCAAAGTCAATATCCCATCATACCGTCTTAAGGCTGGTGATGTTGTTGAGATTAAAGAAAAATCTAAGCAGCTTGCACTTGTGCTTGAAGCGACACAATTAGCTGAGCGTGATGTGCCCGATTATGTTGAAGCAAATCATGAGAAATTGAGCGCAAAATATGTTTCTGTGCCAAATCTAGCTGATGTGCCTTACCCAGTTCAAATGGAACCAAATTTAGTTGTAGAATTTTATTCACGATAATTTTTATATTACTGTAATTTTAAGTTCTAAGGTCGCCTGTTTTGGCGGCCTTTTATTTTAAGTAATTATATAAGATCAATTACTGAATGCTCTATTAGGCGTTATTGAGAAAAAGGAACTGCAACCTTAATCATTCTACCTGTGGTAATATTTTCTGCTGTAAAAGCAATCGATAATTCACCATCAATAAGGCTGATATTAGAATCAATTTTAAAACTATCGCCAGTATCAGCATTTTTATCGCTCAACTTAAATACTAGATTGTCACCGTCACGCTTGCCAATAGCTACACCAGAAAATGAAGTGCTTGTTGACATTACGGCTTCAAAGCGTTCTTTTTCTGCAATATATGCCATCGTGCCAGCTATTGAAAAATTACCACCAGCAAAAGCACAACGCCCCTTATATCCCACTCTCCCTTGATTAGATTGGATGATGTTCACTTTACATTTTACACTTTCAACATCGCCATTATCCCGAGTTATTTCTCCAAGCCCCTTCCATGTGCCAATATAAGATTGTAACAAACTAACATCATCATTAGACGCAAGAGAGGGGGTAATAAGCAATGCAGAGGAAATGAATGCAAAAGCAAACAATAAGTGGCGAATTGATTTATTTATTAGGGTCATTTTTTTTAACTCCAACGGATTTGAAAAACCGCCCCCCGGCGATTAGCAGTGCTGGTAAAATAAATAAATCAGCAAGTAATGCAAGTATGAATGTTAACACAACAAGTGTTCCAAATAGGGCAACTTGCGGTAAAGCTGAAAAAATTACAATAAATGTACCCGCACAAAGAATAAGCGTAGTGGCAACTAATGCTGGACCGATATTTTTTAGTGCTAAATTTACTGCCATTTGATGCTCAAACCCATTTTTTCGAGCGTGCATATAAGAAGCAAGAAAATGAATAGTATCATTAACTGCAATGCCAAAAGCAATGGTTAGTGCAATTATGGTAGTTAATTGCAATCCAGCACCTGAAGTATAAAGATATAGCTCAGTGCCTAAAATAGGTAGAAAATTTGGAATAATAGCTACTAATGCAATTCGCCATGATTGAAATGCTAGTCCAATAATAAGTATATTGACCAAAATAGCGATGGTTAGACCGTTTCTTAAAGAACGAATAATCTGCGTTGAAGTAAAGGCGCTAAGCACATTAAAACCAGAAACTTTTGCGTTCATAATTCCAGCATCAGCTAGTGCCTTATCTGTCGATATAACGATTTCACGAATTTTTCCTGATTCTAATAATGTAGGCAAAAACCCTGTAACCAAAGCATAATTTCCATCATCTGTAATAAAGCGACGCTTAAGAAAAGGTCCAACTGCCTTGAAAATACTCTCGCGAGAGAAGCCAAGATCAGAATAGGCTGAAAAACTAGCAGCGGAAATTACTTTGCCCTTGCCTATTTCTTTTTCTAAAATTTCATGAACCTTCTGAATAGTCAAAAAATCATCATCTGTTACGTTTTCTAAGCCGCCTTTAAGGGGAATTTTGATGTAAATAGGCGCAACACCTCCAACATTTTCATCAATTCCTTGTGCGGTGCTAAGAGCTTTTGATTCTTGGGGCAAATAATCCTTAAAATCAAAGCGTGGCTCAAGAGCAAAATGTGGGAATAATAATCCTATCATAACTAGTATCGAGATAATTGATATGGGTCTTGCATACTTATTTGTTAAAAATCTGGCAACAGGAATTGGTGCTTGAACAGCTATTGACATTTTCTTTGGAGCTTTAAAGCCAAGTTTAAGTGCGACTTTTAATGCAAGCGGCAAGAAGGTAACTAATGTTATAAAAGAAACTGCAACAGCAATAAACCCTGAATAAGCAAACTCTTTAATACCATCGCCTTGCGCTATAGTAAGGCTTAAAAATGCCACCATTGTTGTTATTGCAGTTAGAGCTGCCGCTGGAGTTATGCGAAGTAATGTCTGAGTAATAGCCTCATTTGGCTCCATGCCTTCATTCCAAAGCCTAAGCCATGTAAAACAAAAATACATGCTTTCAGCAAAAGCAATGACTAACACTAATGTGATGACTACATTGGTGAGGAAGGTGAAAGAGCCAAATAATAATAGTACAGACCCCATAACCCAAATCACTGATAAAAGAGGTGTTAGAGTAGCTAAAATTGCACCCCAAAAACTCCTTAGAGCAATTAGGGACATTAGTGCGCCAATTAAAAATCCAATGGTTGAAAATTTAATTTGATCGTTAATTGTGGCTTTAAGCATTTCAGCTTTCCACACAGGCTGTCCCGTCAACTCAATATGAATATCCTTTGATTGATATTCCAAAATTAATTCATTTAACTCATCAAGCATTGCTTGCTCGCCTGTGCCACGAGTTAGTTCTTGATCAGGGAACATAATCATAACTATGGAATTTAGATCTGCACCAATGAGATTACGCATTATTTCATCATTTTCTCGAAGATCTAACAATTTAGCTCTAACTTCTTCTTTACTTTGCATGTTTTGACTAACAGCAGGAACAGAGCCACTCCCTTCATCAGTGGGGCGGCGTAAAGAAAATGGGGTTAATGTACCAACAGCATAAGACGTTAGCTCTAAATCAAATGATAATTCACGCAATATCTCAATGGTTTTGGGGTCAGCAAGGTTTGGGGAAGAAACTAAAACATAGGCATCATTTTCAAATGTACCAAAACTTTTCGAAAGATCATCATAGCGATCAAAATATTCACCCGAATTATTATAGATGCGCATAATATCGCTATCTATTGAAATTTTTGGAATTTGAGACAGGGTAAGCACAGTAAAAGCTAGCACTACCAGCGCAACCCTAATTGGATATTTTAACGTAAGAAGCCCTAAGCGCTCAAATCCAAACCCGATTGACAATAATTTGCTCCAACTAAAGAATCAAAAGAAACTATGTTTTTTAAGATTCGTAGGGTTAATCTCGGCTTTCGTAAAGCACAAAGAGAGTAAGTGAAATAATTGTGACTAAAAAGACCGATTCTAAGGATAATCTATAGGTATTTTCTAACCATAATGTTAATTCAAAAACTCTTGTGGATGAGTGCTAGAATTTTTACCTTCAAGTGAGCAATAATTAGCCATTCTCCCTAAAATAGGTTAGAAATAATCAGTTAATAACAAGAGAATCAATAAATTGAACGATATTCCAGAAAATGATGATAATGAGGCACAAGAGGGCACTAAATTGCCATCTAATATAGTGCCAATTTCTATTACCGATGAGATGCGTAAGTCATATCTTGATTACGCAATGAGCGTAATCGTTTCGCGTGCTTTGCCAGATGTTCGTGATGGACTAAAACCCGTGCATAGGCGCATATTATATTCTATGCATGATGCTGGCTATGAGTTTAACAAACCATATAAAAAATCAGCCCGTGTGGTTGGTGATGTTATTGGTAAATATCACCCGCATGGTGATGCCGCTGTTTATATGTCTTTGGTTCGTATGGCACAGGATTTTTCGCTT
>JAMONS010000122.1 GCA_027065555.1 Hyphomicrobiales bacterium
CAATCCTTGAATTGATTGATTTTCTAAATTAAGTCTAGGAATTCCAAATAAATTTAAGCCCATGTTCTTTTCCCCCAAAAGAACGATTGATAATTGCTAACTATTATGAAATTTGCAATAGGTTAGTTAAATATTCACGATATTTTTATCAGGACAATAATAAAATCACTTTTGCAAAATATGACTAAATAAGCATATACAATCTGTATTGTTCCAATAAGAAAGAAGAATTAATTGCAGCATTAAGGAATCTAAACTTTACCTAATGGTAAATTTCCTTGCCAAAAGGTTAATGAGAGTAATAGAATGCCTATCAAGAAAAGTTGAACCCTAAAATAAGGGCAATTTTCTAGTATATTTTTTTTTGAGTTAACATTTAGGAGGAATATTATGAAATCTATCACAAAAATTCTAACCGCTGTCCTTATTGGCTCTACCTTTTTGGTCGCCCCAGTACTCGCTGCAAAAGTGCCAGCAGGCACAAATTTGACAGCTGACCAAACATTTACCTATCGTGTGGGAGATGAACATTCATCGGTTGATCCGCAAATCGTGGAAGATGTTTCAGGTTCTGAACTGGTTCGTGATCTATTTGAAGGTCTATTAAATCAGGACGCTTTGGGTAATCTCATACCTGGTGTAGCTGAGAGCTGGGAAGCAAGTAATGGCAACCAAACCTATACATTTAAGCTAAGAAAAGATGCCAAATGGTCAAATGGCGATGCTGTGACAGCTAATGATTTTGTTTACGCCTGGCAACGTTTAGCGGATCCTGAAACTGCGTCTGCTTATGCGTGGTATATGGAAATTATGTCACTTGAGAATGCTAAAGCAATTATAGCTGGTGAAAAAGAGCCTAGTGAACTTGGTGTTTCAGCGCCCGATGATTATACATTGGTGGTAAATCTAACAGCACCATTGCCGTATTTTGCCGCTATGACAACTCATGCTTCAACTTTCCCATCACCACAAAAAGTGATTGAAGAATTTGGTAATGAGTGGACAAGGCCAGAAAATATTGTTTCGAACGGCGCTTATGTTTTAACTGAGCATGTGCCAAATGAGCGCTCAGTTCGTGAACGCAATACTATGTACTGGAACGATGCTGAAACTGTCATCAATAAAGTTACTGCACTTGTTATTAATGAAGAAAGTACTGCACTTACTCGTTATCTGGCTGGTGAACTTGACAGAACAGAAATTCCAGCTGGTGAATATCCTCGACTTAAAAAAGAATATCCTGATCAGGCAATTTCTTTCCCTCGCCTTTGTTCTTATTATTATAGCTTTAACGTCTCAGATTCAGGGCCAGAAGCATTTAAGGATGAAAGAGTTCGTCAAGCGCTCTCCTATGCACTTGATAGAAATGTAGTAACCGAGCAAGTTCTTAAGGGCGGACAATTCCCAGCCTTTACATTTACACCAGGTACAACTGCCAACTTTGATGCTCCTGATGTGGCATTTGGTCAAATAACACAGGCAGAGCGAGATGCAAAAGCAAAAGAGCTTATGGTTGAAGCTGGTTATGGAGCTGACAATCCGCTTAAGTTTGAACTACTTTATAACACCAATGAAGATCACAAGAAAGTTGCAACAGTTGCAGCGCAGATGTGGAAGCAAAAACTTGGTATTGAAGCAACTTTAGTCAATCAAGAATGGAAAGTGTTCCTTGAAGTTCGTGGCAAGCAGGATTTTGACTTAGCTCGTGGTGGCTGGTGTGGCGATTATAACGAAGCCTCAACCTTCCTTGATCTAATGACCACTCCATCTGGTTATAATGATGGTAAATATTCAAATGCTGAACTTGATAAACTTATGACAGATGCAAAAACAGCTGACGACCCAAGTGCTAATTACACAAGGGTTGAAGAAATTATGGCTGAAGAAATGCCAATAATTCCTGTTTACCATTATACTGGTGTTTATATGATGAGTGAAGGTATCATTGGTTCATGGCCAGTTAAAAATGTTGAGCAAAACTGGTATAGCCGCGACCTTTATAAAGTCGAATAGGCTAAATTAAATCTTGGCCTCGCGCAATTTAGAGCGAGGTCTTTTTTAATAAGATTGTTCAACAATGTTCAAATTCATATTAAAGCGCATTGGGATAGCCATTCCCACCTTGCTGATACTGATTATATTTTCTTTCACCTTGATGCATTCAGCACCAGGAGGACCATTTACTTCTGAGCGAAAATTACCAGAACAAGTTTTGGCAAATATTGAAGCTAAATACGGGTTGGATCAGCCTTATTATAAACAGCTAACAAATTATGTGGTTGGAATTGTAACCAAGGGGGATTTTGGCCCCTCATTTCGTTATAAAGACAGATCGGTAAATGATGTTATTGCGCAAGGTTTTCCTGTTACGCTTAAATATGGCATCTGGTCGTTTATTGTTGCGGTTTCAGTTGGCGTGAGTTTAGGAATTGTTGCGGCAATTAATCATAATAGCGTGTTTGATTATCTAGCGGTTGGCTTTACCATTGGGGCGCAAGTCTTGCCCAATTTTGTTATGGCACCAATATTGGTAATAATTTTCACACTCTGGCTTGGCTGGCTACCAGGGGGCGGTTGGAATGGTGGACAATGGCAATATTTAATAATGCCAGTTATAGCGCTCTCCACTTCTTATATGGCAAGCATTGCGCGGATTATGCGTTCATCAATGCTTGAGGTGCTTAACTCTAATTTTATTCGCACCGCCAAAGCAAAAGGTCTTTCAAACAGGCAGATTATTTTCAAACATGCTTTAAAACCTGCTCTGCTGCCAGTCATCAGCTATTTAGGGCCAACATTTGTGCTGATGATAACTGGCTCGGTGGTTATTGATATATATTTCTCAACTGGTGGAATTGGGCGCGAGTTTGTCAATGCAGCTCTAAATCGAGATTACTCGGTAATTATGGGAATTACTATTTTGATGGGAATTCTCACAATTACTTTTAATATGGTCGTAGATATCCTTTATGCTTGGATTGACCCCAAAATAAGATATTAGAAAAATGATGGTAATTGGTTCAAAAAAAATTACACAAATGGCTCAGAATATGGCTAATTATGAACAAGGTAAGAGCCATTCATTATGGGTGGATGCAAGGCGTAGGTTTTTCAAAAATAAAGCTGCGCTTATTTCGCTAATTGTTCTCACCTTAATTGTTATTTTTTCTTTTGGCGCTCCTTACGTCACCCCGTGGAGCAACGAGGAGATCGACTGGTCAATTCTTGGCTCTATCAATGAGAAGGGCATGCCCTCTATTGCCAGTAAACATTATTTTGGCACTGATGATTTGGGGCGGGATCTTTTTGCGCGTGTGGCGCAGGGCACTCAGATTTCTTTAATGGTTGGCTTTGTCGGGGCTTTTATTGCAGTAATTGTTGGCACGCTTTATGGCGCTGTAGCTGGATATTTTGGTGGGCGTATTGATAGTGTGATGATGCGAATTGTCGATATTTTGATGTCGATACCCTATATGTTTGTGCTTATTCTCTTACTGGTAGTTTTTGGGCGCTCTATTATCATGTTATTTGTGGGTTTGGGTCTTATCTCATGGCTTGATATGTCAAGGATTGTGCGTGGGCAGACTATGGTGATTAAGAATAAAGAATTTATTGAAGCAGCAATTGCAGGCGGTTCAAACCATTTAACCATTATTACCAGACATATTATTCCAAATCTGTTGGGTATAGTAATTGTTTATGCTTCGCTTTTAGTGCCTTTGATGATCTTAACTGAGAGCTTTATCTCCTTTCTTGGGCTTGGAGTGCAAGAACCAAATACCTCTTGGGGTGCGCTTATTTCTGATGGGGCAAAAACAGTGCTTTATGAAAGATTATGGCAATTATTTATTCCATTAGCATTTTTTGTTGCTGGGCTGTTTTCTTTCTTTTTTATTGGTGATGGTTTGCGTGATGCACTTGATCCCAAAGACCGCTAAGGGAATACTATATGAACCTGTTTGAAGTTAAAGATTTAAGTGTTGATTTCAAAACCCTGACTGGATCGGTCAAGGCGGTTGATAATATTTCTTTTAATATTGGCAAAGCCGAAACGGTAGCGATTGTTGGTGAAAGTGGTTCGGGTAAAAGCCAAACGGTTCTTGCCGCTCTTGGTTTGTTGGCGGAAAATGGAGTAGCGACTGGCTCAGTGAAATTTGAGGGGCAGGAACTACTGGGGCTTGAAACAAAAGAGCTAAACAAAATTCGTGGCAACCAAATTTCTATGGTGTTTCAAGATCCGATGACTTCGCTAAATCCATTTATGCGTATTTCTTCGCAAATGATTGAAGTGCTTACTTTACATAAAGGTATGAGTAAAACTGATGCGCTAAAAGAATCCATAAGAATGTTAGATGCGGTGCGCTTGCCAGATGCTAAACAGGTAATAACTCGCTTTCCGCATGAACTTTCGGGTGGTATGCGCCAACGTGTTATGATTGCCATTGCGCTTTCCACCGAGCCAAAAATCTTAATTGCTGATGAGCCAACAACGGCGCTTGATGTAACAGTGCAGGCGCAAATGCTTGAGCTTTTTAAGGGGCTAACCAAAGATTTTGGCGCTGCGCTTATTTTGATAACGCACGATCTTGGTGTGGTTGCTGGCATTGCTGATCGTATGATGGTGATGTATGCAGGGCGCTTGGTTGAGAAGGGGACTATTGATGAATTATTTTATTCGCCACACCACCCCTATACATTTGGTCTTTTGCACTCGACCCCACATGTTGATAATCCAGAAATGCGCCTAGAGCCGATTGATGGGTTGCCGCCAAGCCTTGAGAATTTGCCAAGCGGTTGTGCTTTTCACCCTCGGTGTGATTTTAAACTGGATCGTTGTTTAATTGAGGCGCCGCCTTTGCACAAAAGTGCTAATGGGCGCTCAAATGCCTGTTTTTATAAAGGAGAATTAGTGAAGAGGAGCAAAGCAGGTGAGTGAAATTTTGCTTGAAGTAAAGAATCTTAAAAAAACCTTTCCTATTTCTGGTGGAATATTTGCCAAAAAACAAACCCTAATAGCGATTGAGGATATTAGTTTTTCGCTAAAAAAAGGTGAAACGCTTGGTATTGTAGGTGAAAGTGGTTGTGGTAAATCAACTTTGGGGCGTTGTATTTTACAGCTTTTAGAGCCTGATAATGGGCAAGTTGTTTGGCTTGGTGGTGATTTAACTAAGCTAAGCTGGCGCAATATGCGCGAGAAAAGAAAAGATTTGCAAATTATTTTTCAAGACCCTTTGGCTTCATTAAATCCTCGTTTAACGGTTGGGGAGATAATTTCTGATCCGCTTAGAGCTCTTATGCCTGAGTTAAATCAGAAACAAAGAAAAGAAAAAGTGCTAAAAATGATGAAAGCGGTTGGGTTATTGCCTGAAATGATTTCTCGTTTTCCGCATGAATTTTCTGGTGGACAAGCGCAACGTATCGGCATTGCACGGGCGTTAATTACTGAACCTAAACTTATTGTTTGTGATGAGCCAGTTTCAGCACTTGATGTTTCGGTGCAGGCGCAAATTCTGAATTTGCTTAGCGATCTTAAAGATGAGTTTGGCTTGACGCTTATTTTTATTAGCCATGATTTGAGCGTGGTGCGCCATGTTTCTGATAGAATAATGGTGCTTTATCTGGGACGTATGGTCGAGCTTGCACTATCAGGCGAACTTTATGATGAGCCAAGGCATCCCTATACAAAGGCATTATTAAAGGCTGTGCCTATTCCTGATCCAATAAAGGCAAGAGAGCGCACAATAGAAGGGCTGGAGGGCGAAATTCCCTCACCAATAAATCCACCATCAGGTTGCACTTTTCGCACCAGATGCCCGTTAGCAAACGATAAATGCGCCAATGAGCGCCCGAAAATTGAGAATATTGGTAAAGAGCGCTTAATAGCCTGTCATCGCTTTAGAGAAGCGTAAATCGGCTAAATAAGAGATTTTAAAAATTTATTTTGATAATATGAGTTTAAAATGGAACATATCAGAAAACTAATTACAATAAG
>JAMONS010000123.1 GCA_027065555.1 Hyphomicrobiales bacterium
TTGTGCTCTTGCTTTGCTTGTTTCTTCTGGTGGTAATTTGACTATGGGTGGTTTGGTGAAAGCTGCTAATTGTTCTAAAGAAACGCTTTATAACTGGTTTGGAGATCGTGAAGGATTACTCATTGCTACCATTCAATGGCAGGCCAGCAAAGTGGGCGAGCCAAAGATTGATCTTAAGCAGATAGATATTGCTTCGCTTGAAAATGCTCTTAATAATTTTGCTTCTGATCTTTTAGGAGTTCTCTCAAGTGATATTTCTGTAGCACTAAATCGCCTTGCTATTTCTCATGCCAATTCTGAGCTTGGCAATGCGGTGCTAGAAAATGGTCGCCTAGCAATGGGGCGGCGGATTAAGCCTCTTCTTAGAGCGGCTAAGAAAAAATCACTGCTTGCCTATAAGAGTGACGAGGAGGCGTTTCGCACTCTGTTTGGTCTGATTGTTCGTGATGTACAAATTCGCCTATTGCTTGGCGATAAAATTAAATATTCAAAGGCAAAAATCAATAAAGAGGCAAGGCTCGCTGTTGAGCAATTTCTTACACTTTATCAAAATTAAATTTAACAAACTAAACTAAAAGGAAAATATATTATGCGTGTTTATTATGATCGTGATTGTGATCTAAATCTATTAAAATCTAAAAAAGTTGCTATTATTGGATATGGTTCGCAAGGGCGTGCTCATGCCATGAACCTCACCGATTCTGGTGTTAAAGATATTGCTATTGGCTTACGTGAAGGGTCTGCCACTGCCAAAAAAGTTGAGGCAGATGGTCTTAAAGTTATGTCTGTTGCTGAAATTGCTAAATGGGCTGATATTATGATGATGGCAACGCCAGATGAATTGCAACCTGATATTTATAAAGACGAAATTGAGCCGCACATTCGTGATGGGGCAGCAATAGCCTTTGCGCATGGTCTTTGTATTCATTTTGGTCTTATTGAGCCAAAGAAAACAATCGACGTGATAATGGTTGCGCCAAAAGGGCCAGGTCATACGGTGCGCGGTGAATATCAAAAAGGTGGCGGTGTGCCATGTTTAATTGCGGTGCATCAAGATGCAACAGGCAATGCGCATGATCTTGGTCTAGCTTATGCTTCTGGCGTTGGTGGCGGTCGCTCTGGCATCATCGAAACAAATTTCAAAGAAGAATGCGAAACTGATTTATTCGGCGAGCAAGCGGTGCTTTGTGGCGGTGTTGTTGAACTTATTCGTGCTGGCTTTGAAACTCTGGTTGAGGGCGGCTATGCGCCTGAAATGGCATATTTTGAGTGCCTACACGAAGTGAAACTAATCGTTGATCTTATCTATCAGGGTGGCATTGCCAACATGAATTATTCGATTTCAAACACTGCTGAATGGGGTGAATATGTATCGGGCCCTCGTGTTATTACATCAGAAACAAAAGCAGAAATGAAGCGTATTCTAACCGATATTCAATCAGGTAAATTCACTTCAGATTGGATGCAAGAATATAAAGCAGGTGGTGCGAAATTCAAAGCAACAAGACGCAATAATGATGCACACCAAATTGAAGAGGTTGGCAAAAAACTTCGTGACATGATGCCGTGGATTGCTGAAGGTGCATTGGTTGATAAGGCTAAAAATTAGTTTTCTTATTCCCCTCCCCACTCGCGGGGAGGGGTTAGGGGTGGGGATATCAAACAAGAAAACTATAGGCTCAGATAAACTAATCTGTTTGTCTTTGTTCAATAGTTAGAACTCTTATCGCTTTTATTCCTATGCCTCCACCCTCAATCCCTCCCCGCAAGGGGGAGGGAGGAGGTAGGTAGTTATTTATTTCTTATCGTGATTTATTTTTGTCATTGCGAACCCCTGCAAAGGGGTGTGGCAATCCAGAATGTTTCAATAGGTTTGAGAAATTCTGGATTGCCTCGTCGGCTTCGCCTTATCGCAATTGTAAAGAATAAATTTATATATGATGAGATTGAAAACTAAGAGTTTTGGTTGCTGTCAGCGTGATTTGGGGTAGTTCGTAAATTCTAAGTTGATTTCCATTCTTTGCTTTTTATATAAAAATAATATAATCAGGCTGTAGATCAAAGATTCCAAAAAGCAGGAGCAAAATTATGAAACTTCGTTTGCCTGAAGCTCAAATAGATATGAAAAACGGCGATTTCGACAAGCACTGCAAACTTGGCAGAAAAGAAACAGGGGAAAAATTATCAAAGCTGTTGGACGCAGTAATTGATCCGCTTGTTGTTGCTGTAGATGGCTCGTGGGGAAGTGGGAAAACACATTTTCTTAAATGCTGGGTTGGCGCACATAAAAATGAATTAAAATATGAAGCAAAAATTATATATTTTGATGCTTTTGAGCACGACTATCTTGATGATCCATTGATTGCCCTAACATTAGCGCTAGAAAAAGAGTTGGGATTAGAGCCTAATAATAAATATTTTAAGATATTAAAAAAGGTAATAATAGCAGGAGGAAAATTGGGGACTCGTATTGGATTAGCAGCGGCTACAGCTGGAGTGTCTGAAATAACAGGGGCAGTTGGCGATGCCGCTATTTTCTCAGCTAAAAAAGAGGGAGAAAAACTGATAGAAAAGCTCTGGAAAAAGGAAAAGAGTCGCATTTCGGCAATGAAAGAATTTGAAGAAGCCTTAAAATCACTAACTAACACAGGTGAGGAAAATGAAACAAAACTAATCATTGTTATTGATGAATTAGATCGTTGCAGACCTGATTATGCGTTGTTGCTTTTAGAAATAATCAAACATTTCTTTGCTATTGAAAATATTAAGTTTGTTCTGGGTGTTAATTTGCAAGAATTGGCAAATTCAGTTGAAGCCAGATATGGAAAAAATGTTGACGCTAATTCATACCTTCAAAAATTTATTGATATTCGCCTAAAACTGGGGACGAGCCTACATCTTAACAATAAAGAGAGTGTTTCAAGAAAATATTTTCAAGAAGTTGCAAAAAAACAGGAGTTGAATAGTGATAAATACAAGAATTCAATAGATGGTTACTTGGAAAACTGGGGTAATGATTGTCCACTTACATTGCGTGAAATAGAACGGTTAGTAACGGCGGCAGTTTTAACTCCTTCAAGTCCGCATCGTGGGCAACTTGGTAAATGGATTCTAATTGGTGGTCTTTTGATAATAAAAATCCAAAATCCAGAATTATTTCAAAAAATAAGGATTGGCACTGCCAGTTTTGAAGAAATTTGTGAGTATTTTAATTTACCAATGAAAATTGACGAAAATACACCTCGCTACAAAAAGGAATTAGCTTCGCATTGGTATTATCTCATAAATAATGAACTTTTAGAGCCAGCGGAAAATAATTTATTTGCAGATTATGGATTCCTATCTGAGGAAGATACATTGCATTCCTCTATATTCAAACATTATCTTGATGTTTTTGAAAGCGAAGCCTTAGTTTAAAAAACTCCATAAATATAGATTAGGTATAATAATCAATCAGCTTAGCATCTAGGCACATCACTTTGAAATTTCACCTTTTATTCTAACCCCCACCCTCAACCCCTCTCCGCAAGGGGGAGGGAGGTTAAGTGTCGAAAAATCCGCTGATAGGAGCGTAAGAAAAGAAAAACGGCGGGGGTGTTCCGCCTACGCCAATCCCCCTACGCTCTTCGAGCTTCGGGCGACAAGGGCTACGGCGGACAAGCGGGGTCGTGCAGCCTGCGTGGCGTGAACGCTAGAAGAAAAGCCTGCGTGGCGTGAACGCAAGAAAGAATGTAGCGACCAACGGCGACAAGAATAAAAGCAATCTAGCGAGATTATAGAGTGAGAAAAGAAAAACGGCGGGGGTGTCGGGGTCGGGAGCGTAGCGACCAACGGCGACAAGAAAAAAATGATGGTACGCCCAAGGGGAATCGAACCCCTGTTTCCGCCGTGAAAGGGCAGCGTCCTAACCGCTAGACGATGGGCGCATAGTGGTGATGCATCGTATAAAGTGCTTATTCATATTGTGCAAGAGGGTTTTTGCATTGAATGGCATTTTTTTAGCAACCACTAAATTCTACAGCGGTTTTATATCCACGAGGTTTATCTCGAACATCAATATGAATGAATTTTTTACCCGGATAACAACCCAAACCGCCAATCATTCTATTGCGCTTGGCATAAGCAATAAGCTTAGCTTTACTAACTCCGGGAATAAAGAAATCCGCTGCCATACATTTTTTATGCAGGCTTCTTCTAGCGCCACCAATTTTGCTATTATACCAAGGGGTGCGATAACCAGAATTCATGACGACTTTTTTGCCAAAATACCCTTCAAATTCCCAAAGTATATATCTAAGAGAAGGAGCAAGGCAAAAGGCGTTTACATTTGAATTAGAAACATAAGTGCCAAAATCTTTTTTATATCCATTATAGTTTTTGCTCGATCCGTCAGCAAAAATGGCTAAAGGAACGCATGCGCCTAGTGCAAGGATTAAAAATATTGATGTTAAAATTTTTCGCATGTTTATTTTCGCATATTTTTGCGTTTGCTCGCATTAAAACAATAAATTAACAAAAATATCGCAATTTTCTTCTAATGTAAGTGGTGAATTAATAGTTAATTCGTGTCTTTTTCCTTTGTTTCACTTAAAATTGATTAGATAAATATAGTTATCACCAACTCTTATAAACTAGCTATTTTGTGCATTTAAGTGCTAAGAACTGTATGTTTGTTGATTTTTTGTATTATTCATTCATATAAAATATGCCTCATTCATAAGAAAAGTGAAATAAAACTAAAGAAAGCCTTAACTTTTTGCTCTGAATCAGCCAAAGTGCGACTCATTAGAATTGTTTTCCGCTTTTTGCGGGGCGTAGAGTAGCGGGGTTTTTCGGAATTATGGGGGCTAAATTTTCACCAGATGGTAGTGAAACTAATATAGAATCTAGTAATACTAGTTCTTTAGCGGACGATTTATCAGTGCCGGCTCATGAAGGCAGTATGGACGTAATAGAAATTGTTGGCTCGATCAAATGGTTTGATGTTGGCAAAGGGTTTGGCTTTATCGTACCAGACGATGGCTCTAATGATGTATTATTACATGTAACTTGCTTGCGCCGTGATGGTTATCAAACAGCCTATGAGGGTGCGCGCGTTGTATGCGAAGCACTTGAGCGCCCAAGCGGAATGCAGGCCTTCAAAATTATCTCTATGGATGAAAGCACAGCTCTTCACCCAGCTCAAATGGACGAGCCAAAAACCCATATAAGCGTTGAGCCAACATCAAAATTAGAGCGACTTGAGGTAAAGTGGTTTAATCGTGTTCGTGGTTTTGGTTTCCTATCCAAAGGAGAGGGAGAGCCAGACATTTTCATCCACATGGAAACATTACGCCGTTTTGGACTAACAGAACTCCGCCCCGGACAATTTGTATTGGCACGCTTTGGCGATGGCCCAAAAGGTCTGATGGTAGCAGAAATCCGCCCTGACGGCTGGGGCGATGCGCCTTCTTCGCATTGAGAGTTAGGCAAAGATTTATAATAGCAAAAATCTAGAAGTGCGATTGCAATTCTTAGGGGTGTAACCTAATTGCTCAAACAATTATTATTAAAATATTCGGCTTTTTTATTCTAAATTCGAGTAATGTCTAAAAAATCATATATTGATAAATAAAAGTGAAATTACAAATGAAAATCTATCCGCCAGCATTAGAAATTGGTGATAAAGAGGGCTTCACGCCTGAAAAAGATATATTTGTACAGGCTGAACTTGGAAAAGGAATGACTAACCTTGTTTCTGCTATTTCAGATCCTCTAGTAATTGCATTTAATGGCAAGTGGGGAACAGGAAAAACAACTTTCTTAAAAATGTGGGCAGGTGAACTTCGAAATTCAGGTTTTCCAGTTATATGTTTTGATGCTTTTGAAAATGATTATGTTGATGATGCTTTTGCTGTTCTGGCGCGTGAAATAATTGAATTAGCAGAAGAAGAAAAGCCAGAAAATGAAAAGATTATTGATAA
>JAMONS010000124.1 GCA_027065555.1 Hyphomicrobiales bacterium
GGCAGAGGCAGAGGCAGAGGCAGATAATAATATTTCTAATCTGTCAACACAAGAAACCAGCAATATTGACCAAGAAGCCAACAATATTGATGATGTCGCACCTAACTCAATCGATGAAGTGATTAATGAGGCCAAAGCTGCAACAAAGGAAGATAATTATTATCCAGATGATTTTCCTCTGCCAGATATTGAGCAATCTACAATGTCCCCAGCAATGTCTAACGAATATGAGGTTGAACTCGAACCTCAAAATACTCTAAAAACTGATATTCTTGATGACATAAAAACGCCTACTACTGGCGAAGAAACCCCAAACCCACAAGAAACTATTGATAGCGCTATTGAAAAACTTGATAAAGCAGCGCGTGGCGAGGATATTGATGATGTAACCTTAGATGATAGTTTAAGTTCTGAGCCTATTGCAAAGAATAGTGAAAAAATTATATCAGAAGTAAAATCAGATCGCGGTGGCGGACTGACCATATTCTTGGTTCTGTTTTTATTATTATTAATAATTGCCGGTGGAGTTGGGTACTGGGCTTGGCGAGCAGGATATGTTGATGTTGATGCTCTATTTGGACAGCAAGCGAAAATAGAAGATAAAGCACAAAGCGCTACAACTGAAACAAACAACCAAACTCAACCAATTCGAGATGTTACTTCCAATAACAATGAAGAAAATACAACCACCCCTCAAAATACTACTGCAACACAAAACACACTTATTCCAGCTACAGAACAGCTAGACAGTACTGAAGCTGAATCAGTTAACACTGCAAATGACACACCAAATACAATCACTGAAAACATTGCTGCGGCTGACACACAAGTAGAAAAAACACAAGAGCGATTGGTAAGCGAAGAGCAAACCACACCACAAGAAACAAATACTACTAATAATAATGCCAACAATGATACAATTTCAACAAATAATGAAACTGCACCAGCACCTATAGAAAATGGTGCGCAATCATTATTACTTGAAGCATCACCAAATGGAACAACAGGAGCAATACCTTTTAGTGGTTCTGTTAGTTGGTCCCGATCAGTTGATGAATTAGGATCACCAACCCTCATTGCAAAAGCAAATATCCCAGCCAGAAATCTTGGAGTTGAACTACTTATAAAACGAAATTCTGATGTCAGCCTTCCTGCCTCTCATCTGATGGAGGTGAACTTTATTGCTAGTGAGACATTTGCAGGCGGCTCAGTTGAAGGTCTTCCAGGCATATTATTAAAGAACGAAGAATTGGTACAAGGAACTCCGTTAATTGGCGCTTCCGCAAGAATAGTTTCAAACTCATTTCTATTTGCTCTAAGCGCATCTGGACAAGATATTGCAACCAATATTAACTTGCTAGAAAACCGCAAATGGATAGATTTAGCCCTAGTTTATTCAAATGGCAGGCGAGCAATCATCACTTTAGAAAAAGATGAAGCAGCGCAAGAAATGTTTAGTGAAGTTATTAAAGCATGGCAAAATGATACTGTATCAAATCAGTAATTATTAGGTAGGTTATTAACTCTGTAAAATAGCATTTTTCATTACGTAATTTTTTGCACCCATTGCATTTGCATCATATTTGTTATGAGTAACGATAATAGCATGCCATTTATGTTGCTTTACTAATTTCTTTAATAAGGCCTGCATATCTTTTGCAGTTTTCTCATCAAGACCAGTAAATGGCTCATCTAATAATAATATCGGCCTATTTCGCAATAATGTGCGAGCCAATGCAACGCGCTGCTTTTGCCCCCCAGAAAGCTTACTAGCAAGCTGATTGCCAAAATTCTCTAACCCCACATCTTTTAGAGCATTGCTAATTGCCGCTTGATTTTCATTTGAATTTTCATTGCCTAAAACACCCAAAGCAATATTTTTATTAACGCTTAAATGCTCAAACAGGTTATCATTTTGAAATAATATCGAAACAGGACGTTTTTCTGGAGGAAGCGAAAGAATATCTTGGTCATTAAGATTTATTTCTCCCTTGTTGGGCATTAAAAACCCAGCAATTAAATCAAGTAATGTTGATTTACCCGCACCAGAAACACCAGAAATAGCAATGATTTCGCCTTTTCCCAAGCTAAAATCATACCTATAATCTTGTTTTTGTTTTTCATAATGAAAGTAAATATCTTTAACTTCTAACATTTGAGAATTTCCTAAAAATTACTGGCAAAACTAAAAATACCGTAAAAATTATCAATAATAAAATCGCACCAATTATCCCAGCATCATTATTTCGATAAGCCCCACTTGCCTGAAACATTGCCCAAGGAAGCGTAGTAAATTCATTAGTGCCAAAAAGTGATATTATCCCCAAATCTCCCAATGAAAAACTAAAAGCAAGCGCTAAAACTATCCCTATTTCACGCCCCAATAATGGCCATTCAACAAAGCGCCACCGTGAAAGACTACTCAGATTTAATGAGCCCAAAAGCTTATTATATCGCTTATTTATTGCCTCAAGCGATGGTGCTAAAATCGCAACAGCAAAAGGCAAAGCTAAAAGAGTATTACCCAATATTAGAACAAATGGCGCAATTATAGAATTTGATATTTGTAATTGCCTCGCCAAAATATAAAACCCTAAGGAGAGAACAAGCGCTGGAATTATTAAATAGACATATAATGGCAAAGCAATAAGTGCTTTGCTAATTTTCCCATGCAACGCAATTTTTGCTTGGCTTATAATAATGGCAATAAATAAAGTTAAAACCGCGCTACTCGCACCAAGTGTCAAACTAGTAATTGTTGCTCGCCAAAAACTAGGACGCAAAACAAGTGCAAAAAATTCCATAGAAAATAAATTTAACAAAATAGATATTATCGGCAACATAAAAGCAAAAATACCAACAATTAGAATAGTAATTTGCATAAATTTACTAAACCCATTTTCTTGCCACCTATGGTTTGAGCTAATGCCCGCTCTAATATTATCTTGATTAAAAATTATCGCAGGCATAATTATCAGCAAACATAAAACCAGCTGAACTAGCGATAATTGCACCGCTAATTTTAGATCAAATGAAAGCCTTACCGCAGAATAAATCGCAACCTCTAAAGTTTGATTGCTAGGCCCCCCTCCTAACATTAAGACAATAGGAAATGAGGTGAAAGCAAGTAAAAATATTATAGCCCCAAGCGCTGGTATAGTATTTTTTATTGTAGGCAAATCCAATAATAAAAATCTCTTTAATGGGGGCAGTGCAAGACTTTGCGCTATTTTTAATTTTTGCAACTCTATTGCCTCAAGCCTAGCTAAAAGAATTGTCGCAGCAAACGCCCCATTTAATATTGTATGGGCAAATAATATTCCAAAAAGTCCAAAGATAGAAAAATCCCAACCAATGCCAAATATTTGCAAAAAATCACTAATAATGCCCTCCCGCCCCCAAACATCAATCAAACCAAGCGCAATAACAATACCGGGCGTAACAATGGCGCTAGCAAATAAAGCTATAATAATTTTACGTCCAAAAAACTCTAAGCGATTTAATGCCCAAGCAAGCATAATACCAACCATCAAAGATAATCCCGTTGAAAGTAACGCTTGAATAGTACTCATTCTAACCAAATGAATAATGTCAGGAGATGTTGATTTAGCGCTTAGTGGGATAATATTTGCAACATTGAGGATTGCCAAAAACAGAGCAATTATCAATGCGCCAATGCTTAGCGCAATAATAATACCAAGGGCTTTTCTATTACTATTTGCAAGAATTTTTCTCTTATTATTTAAAAGCATCTAACATTTCCAAAACCCAAGCCTCTGAATTTTCAAACACTATTACCTCATCAATTAAAAGCGCCTTTTTGGGCTTTGCTTGCTCCATAAACCCTTTAGGTAATTCTATATTGGCAACTGGATACATCCAATTTGTTGTTGGAATAATCTCTTGCGCTTCTTCTGATATCAACCAAACAAGAAACTGCTTTGCCAACGCTTGATTTTTTGAAGACTTAACAATAGCCCCAACCTCAATTTGCAAATAATGCCCCTTTTCAAATTGCGCAAATTCAAAGCGATTATCGTTCTCCACAATTTTATGATAAGCTGGCGAAGTTGTATAAGAAAGCACCATATCAGCCTCCCCCTTCAAAAACAGATTATAACTCTCAGACCAACCCTTTGTCATGGTAACAATTTTTGGCTTAAGTTCAGACCATATATTTTTTGCCTGCTCTTTATAAATTGATTTAATCCATAAAACCAAACCAAGACCGGGAGTTGAAGAGCGAGGGTCTTGCACAATGATTTTTATATCTTGCTTAATTAAATCAGCAAAAGAAGTTGGCGGGTTTTTGAGTTTTTCTTTATTATAGACGAAAGCAAAATAGCCATAATCAAACGGCACAAAATAATCCGAACTCCAAGCATTTGGAATATTTATATCACTTACATCAATTTCATGTTTTATAAATAATCCAGTTTCTAACGCTTGCGCTGCAATGGAAGTATCAATACCAAGCAAAATATCTGCTTTCGTTTGCTCACCCTCCAATTGAATTTTCCTTAAAGAACTAATAGAATTACTTGCAGCGATTAAATTTATCGTGCAATTACAATTTTGCTCAAATTTTTCTTTAAGTTTTGGGCCCGGACCCCAATCAGCGGCAAAACTATCATAAGTATAAATATTAAGAACTGGCTTTTCTTGTGCCAAAGCACCAAAAGACACAAAAAACAATAGAGTGAATATTAATGATAAAAAATATTTTGAAAACATCTTACTTCCTTTTAAGGCCGCAAGAAAAAGCTAGATAGACAGCGCAAAAACAGCACTGTTAACTCGAACTTCCTCCGCCAGCATAATCTGGTTCAGGTTCAATGGGTAATTCTCAGTCAAATAATATGACACCCCAGCGAGATATATTTAGGATAAATTGAGTGAGTAGAAAATGCAAGAAAATATTGGGGGGTATTACCAAGGAAATTAAGCGTATAAGAATTAGGCTACATCTTGAAAAACCATGAATATAATGAAATTATGCTTATGTCCTTCAAAAAATTAACTAATAATAGAGCATAACAACAATGAAGCATGATATTTGAATTAAATATTTGGTTCTTATTTCATACTTCTTAAATTTGACAAAGTTTCCACGCATTTAGCCTTATTGGTTAAATGTTCTTTTTAAGAATTTCGGGCAAAGGTATTGATTTATGGAAAATGTAGAAATTATTGAACATGCAGCAGAGATTGATTTTTCTTTATTTGCATTATTTTTGCAAGCCGATTGGGTTGTAAAATCAGTAATAATCGGATTGCTAATAGCTTCAGTTTGGTGTTGGGGAATAATAATTGACAAAGTAATATTATATAGAAAAACCAATCAAGAATTAAAATTCTTTGATAAGAATTTTTGGTCTGGGCAATCTCTTGAAGAGCTTTATCGCTCTTTAAGTCAAACTCACACTGTTGGCCAAGCTTCACTTTTTGTTGCAGCCATGAAAGAGTGGAAAAAAAGCCACGAGCAAAATGCTTCCTCAAGTATTGGCGTAATGTCACGGCTTGAAAAAGTATTAGATGTAGCGATTGTGCGTGAAAGTGATGTATTAGAAAAACGTCTTGGGTTTTTAGCAACAGTTGCGTCAGCTGGTGTTTTTATTGGTCTATTTGGTACAGTTTGGGGCATTATGAACGCCTTTCAATCTATTGCCATTTCAAAAAGCACAAACCTAGCGGTGGTTGCACCTGGTATTGCCGAAGCACTTTTTGCAACTGCGCTTGGATTATTAGCCGCCATTCCAGCAAATATTGCCTATAATAAACTCTCCTCTGATAGCGGAAAAATAATTGAAAAATTAGAAAATTTCGCCGATGAATTTTTAACCATTCTATCACGTCAGCTCGAAGCACGAGGTAAAGACTAATGGGCATGGCTAATTCGAGCGCTAACAGCTCCAAAAGAAGAAGAGGGAGAAGAGGTAGGCGCAAAGCCATACTTTCTGAAATTAATGTAACGCCATTGGTTGATGTGATGTTAGTATTGCTTATTGTTTTTATGGTCGCCGCCCCGCTTATGACGGTTGGCGTGCCTATTGATTTACCGCAAACACAAGCAAAATCACTAAATACGGATAGTAAGCCAATAATGGTTTCAGTTAACGCTAGCGGTCAAGTTTATCTTTTAGAAGATGAAATCGAACTTAACAATTTAATAGAGCAACTAGCGCAAACAACTGTCAATGGCACTGATGATCGCATTTATTTACGTGCCGATGCCAATGCTGATTATGGTGATGTGATGAAGGTAATGGGCATATTATCTAAAGCTGGTTATGCTAAAATTGGCCTGATTACCAATCAGGAACAGGAGCGTTGAGGCTATGCGTATTGGGCTTGGCGCTTCTTTTATCACTCATGTAGCTTTAATAGGATTTGGGCTGGTTTCTCTTTCTAATGCGAAGCCGCATAGGCCTGAAATAATAGAATCTATTTCCATTGATTTAATTCCTATTGAAGATATTACAAATATTCGTGTGGGCACAGAGCAAAGCGAAATTATAGAAGCTGAAGTACCCTCCCCCATTAACTCACCAGAAGTTGCAACTCTTGGTGAGAGGGCAGGAAACACAGAACAAGATCAGCCAAATCCAAAAGATGCTGAAATTGAATCACCCGCTCCCGCAATTCAAACAGCTCCAGCCCCACAAGCTGAACCAGCAGATGAGCCAATAAAACAAGACGAGCCTGAACCAACTGTTGAAACTGAGCCTGAGCCACCACAACAAGATATAGATCCAGAATTAGCCACCCAAGCTCAGCCAGATAGTGAGCCACAACAAATAATACCAACTCCTATTATAAGAACCGCATCGCTTGATCAAAAACGAGCAGAATTTAAAAAACAACAAGAGCAAGAGCAACGCGAAAAACAAGAGCTAGCTAAAAAGCAAAAAGAAGAGGCACAAGAGGCTGATAAGGTTGCTGATATTATCAACAAAGAAGAAAGTCGAGGCGCAACCACTGGAACAGGTGGGCAGGCAAGTATTGGGCGACCAACAGGACAAGCTGCAAGGCTTTCCCGTTCAGAAAAAGACGCCCTAGCTGCAGCCATGCGAAAATGTTGGAATCCGCCAATTTCAGCTTTGTCAGAAGAAGGCCTAACAATAAGGTTATTAGTAGATCTAAAAAAAGATGGCTCTGTTTCTGGCACGCCTAAAATTTTGTCACAAATTAGTACTAGTATAGAAAAATCAACAGCAAGAGCTGCGCAAAGAGCGGTGCTTAGATGTAGCCCTTATAAATTATCAGCGCAAAAATATGATGATTGGAAACAGGTAGACGTTACATTTGATCCAAGAGACATACAATAGGTAGAGCGACATACAATAGGTAGAGCGATATACAATAGATATGAGATATACAGTAGGTGACTATAGTTTAGTAATGTGTTTTAACTATCAATAATAATGCGGAGAATAAAATGAAATCCTTTAATCGGCGAAATGCTCTAAAACTTACTGCCAGCTCAATAGCATTATTAATGGCTTCAAGCGCAGTATTTTCTCAAGTAAAAATAACTGTAACTGGAGGTCAGTTCACACCATTGCCTATTGCTATTCCAGATTTTGCTTCCTCTGATGCAAGTTTTGGGCTTGAATTAAGCGATATAGTTCGCTCAAATTTAACACGCTCTGGGCTTTTTAACATTATTGATAAAGCATCTTTGCCATTACAAACTGGAGATGTTGCACAAACCCCAAATTTTTCTAGCTGGCAATCAACTAAAGCTGATGCACTAGTAATGGGACAAGTTGAAAGAACTGCTCAAGCGCAAGGATCAGTTCGTGTTTGGGATGTTCAAGCAAGCGAGCAAGTTGTTGGAAAATCATATAGCACTGATGCAAATAATTATCGTCGTATTGCACACCAAATATCAGATGTAATATATTCTTCGCTTACTGGGGAGGGGGGGTATTTTGATAGTAAAATTGTCTATGTTGCAGAAAGCGGGCCAAAAGCCAACCGTGTAAAACGTCTAGTAATAATGGATTATGATGGAGCTAATTTACAATATCTTACCTCTGGTAAAACCGCAGCTTTAACACCAAGATTTTCAGCAAATGGAAAATTATTAACATATATAAATTTTGATGATGGCAGGCCGCAAGTCTATTTATTGGATTTAGCCAGCGGAAAACAACAAAGGCTTGGCAGCTTTGGCCAAGTGACATTTTCACCAAGATTTGCACCTGATGGGCGCACAATTATTTTCTCTGTTGAACAAGGCGGTACAACTAATATTTATTCCATGCCTATCGGGTCGAACAAGCCAAAACAATTAACTAGCGGCGCAGCGATTGATACAGGCGGCTCTTATTCTCCTGATGGCTCAAAAATTATATTTGAATCAGATAGAGGCGGCTCGCAACAATTATATGTAATGAGCGCTAGCGGCGGTGGCGCACAACGAATTTCTTTTGGAAAAGGCTCTTATTCAACCCCAGTTTGGTCACCAAAAGGAGATTTAATAGTCTATACGAAACAATCAGAGGGGCAATTTCATATTGGCATTATGAAACCAGATGGCTCAGGTGAGAGAGTTCTCAGCTCAGCTTTTCATATGGAGGGGCCAACATGGTCGCCAAATGGCAGAGTAATTATGTATTTTAGCGATCCCGGAGGCAATAATGGCGCAGCTCTTTATAGCATTGATATTTGGGGGCGAAATCTACAAAAAGTTGCCACACCAACATTTGCCTCAGATCCAGCATGGTCGCCATTATTAAGCTAAGCTTAACCACTATAGAACTTTGCCCTATTTAAGAAGAGCTTTGCCCTATTTAAGACAGAATAATATTGATTAAGCTATATTACAAAGCTTGTCTTAGAGCAGATGTTCTAGTAAGAGATGTTTAATATTATTTCTAAATTTAACAAAGAAAGTAGAGCCAATGCGTTTCTCCTTATCAATATCAAAAATTATTCGCACCCTTTTAATAATCGGGCTAGTTGGATTTATCTCTGCTTGTGCTCGCACACCTACTAATAATATTGACGGTGGCACACCGGGATCACAACAAGAATTTCTAGTAACAGTTGGCGATCGCATATTTTTTGATACTGGCAGTTCCATTGTTGCAAGCGTTGGTCAAGAAACACTCAACAAACAAGCTGTTTGGCTTAACCAATATTCAAATTACAATATAATAATTGAAGGACACGCTGATGAGCGTGGCACACGTGAATATAATATTGCGCTTAGCGCAAGACGTGCAGCAGCTGCAGTTAATTACCTAATTAGTCGTGGAGTTTCTGCTAATCGTATTAACTCAAAAGCTTATGGAAAAGAGCGCCCAGTTGCTGTTTGTAATGATATATCATGCTGGTCGCAAAATCGACGTGCCGTTACTGTTATAAATTAGAGCGCAGCTACCCTCTAATTTTATTATAACTTTGAAATCTTTAACGCCAGCCTCTATTTAACGTCAGTTTTATGGAGTCTGGCGTTTTTACATTTAATGCTTTTTTTAAGCACAATTTTTGGTTAGACTTATCTTAATCAAAAGAAAGGGAGAAAAAGATGATAGATTATTTTTTGAATAATAGGGCTAAAAAAATATTAACTTTATTATTTAGCTTAGGGCTGTTTGCAGCTCTTTTTGGCTTAGTCCAAAATGCTCAAAGCGCAAACGCTAACGAGCAATTAAGTGCTTTAGAGCAACAAGCAACAAAGCTTAATAATCAGCTAAATAATATTGCGCAATTAAATGGCACATCAAGCAATGAGGTTAAGGTCAATGTGCCAATAATTATTGCGCAATCTTCACGTAGCCTAGCCGCAATTAATGTTAGAATAGCTCAACTTGAAGAGCAAATGAGAATATTAACTGGGCAAGTTGAAGGATTGCAATTTCAAATGACACAAATGCAAACCTTTTTAGAACGTCAACAAGAAGATTATGAATTTCGTTTTGAGCAACTTGAAGGCGGTGGTTTGGGAAAAACTAATGCGGCACCTTTATCCGATAGCGATACGCTTGTCGGGGAGGTGTCGCCACATGAAACTCAAACACTTAACAATCAGGCAACAGGCCTTGAAAATTCAATACCCGGTCAACCGCTTGGCATGTTAGAAGAGGGGCAAGTTAACCTATCCTCAAAAGCACTAGACTTAAGCGCTCCTTTTGTTGAGATTGTCACAGAGGCAGATGCTAATGCACAATATAGCGCTGGATTTGAAGCGGTAAAACGTGGTGACTTTACATTTGCCGAAGAGCAATTTAGACAATTTATTGCTCTCTTCCCCACCCATCCACAAGCACCAGATGCTACCAGTTGGCTTGGAGAAGCGCTAATATTGCGAGGGGATTACCAAGAAGCTGCCGATATTTTATTAAGCGGATTTCAATCTTATTCAGGCTCAAAAAAAGCTCCTGAAATATTATTAAAACTAGGGCAAGCATTAGCTGGGGCTAATGAAGTTGTAACAGCTTGTCGTACATTTGAAGAAATAACTCTTCGCTATAAAGATATTTCAAGCGAAATTAGAACTCGCTTGAGCAAAGAAATTAGCAAAGCAAAATGCTAAATTTTGATGATTTATTATCTCCAATAAAAACCTATAAAAAAATAGCCCTTGGCGTTTCAGGTGGCCCTGATAGTTTAGCTTTAATGCTAATAGTTGCAAAATGGGCGGCTAAAATAGATAAAGCACCACAGGTTATTGTCTATTCAATAGATCATAAATTACGCCCCAATAGCGATAAAGAAGTTGCATATGTAATTGCACAAGCAAAAAAACTTGGCCTAAAAGCTCGTGCATTAAGCTGGCAAGGCAAAAAGCCAGCAACAGGGATACAAGAAAAAGCCAGAATTGCCCGTTATCAACTAATTAAACAAGCAATGCAAAAGGATAAAGCACAAATCTTATTAACTGGCCATCATGCCTATGACCAAGCAGAAACCATTTTAATGCGTATGGCGCATAGCTCTGGCATAAAAGGACTTGGCGGCATGAACAAGTTTTCTAAAGTTGAGGGGGTAAAAATATTTCGCCCCCTTCTTGAAATTTCGCCAACACTTCTTCATGAAATAGTTGATAGCTCTGACTTAAAAGCAATAAATGATCCGAGTAATGAAAATAAAAAATTCGAGCGAATTCGCTGGCGAAAAATATTGCCAGCACTTTTTGAGCTTGGTTTAGATGAAAGGCAATTTTCAATTTTCTCAAAACGTATTAAGCGTGCAAATGATGCGCTTGAAGAAAATTGTCTCGCTAGTTTTGAAAAAATCACAACAATAGATAATTTGGGAATTTTACACATTGATAGGCAGAGCTTTAATAATCTTAGCCAAGAAATAAAAATCAGAACCTTGCAAAAAACCATTAGATATATTGGCAATGATGCAAAGCCGTTTGCTTTAGCAAAGATTGAGCAATTATCAACAAAGATGCAAGACACTGAAAACTTCAAAAAACTAACATTACACAAGTGCAATATTGCTATCAAAGGTAATTATTTTGAAATTTCTAAAGAACTATCTTATTTACCCAAAAAGAATATAATCTTAAATGCAGGAGAGCGGGTTTTTTGGGATAATAGATTTATAATTGAAAACATATCGCTCAAGGAAAAAATAAATATATCTTCGTCAATAAATATTAATAGAGCTAACTTAAGAGACATGCCTAGTTTTATTACATCTTCACCAATGTCAAATATTAGATCCGCTCCCCTAATTCGAGATAATGAGAAAAATATCATTGCTCTTGGAACACATATAATTAATAAGGATAAAACTATAAAGGTAAGAAATATTTTTACACAAAACGGACTGTAATATAAGAAGTAAATGAACTATAAGTAAAAAAAGTAATCATAAGCAAAATGTTCCCTTGTAACCTAGTGTTAGGCAACTTACATTCTGAACTATAGTATTTTCAACTCCCAATTATTTTTTAGCAATAGTGCTAAATTCAGGAAAAACAATGAACACCAATTTTAAGAATTTCGCTGTCTGGCTTATTATCCTCGTTATGTTAATGGGGCTATTTCAAGTCTTTCAATCTTCAACCAAGCAAACAACTAGCACCGAAAAAAATTATAGCCAATTTATAAATGATGTAGATACTGGCAATGTCACCTCAGTTACTATTATTGAAAATCAATTAGTAGGGACTTTGCGAGATGGTGGGCAGTTTAAGACCTTGTTACCTGATGGCGTTGATGTTGTCTCTCGCCTAGAATCACGAGGCGTGCAAATTAACATAAAAGAAAAAGAATCTAGTCCTTTTTGGGCAATTCTTTTAAGCTCATGGTTACCGTTTTTGGTTATTATTGGTGTTTGGTTTTTCTTTATTCGCCAAATGCAAGGCGGCAAAGGCGGCGCAATGGGTTTTGGCAAATCAAAAGCCAAACTGCTTACAAAGTCTCAGGGCAAAGTAACGTTTGACGATGTTGCTGGCATTGATGAAGCAAAGCAAGATTTACAAGAAATAATTGAATTTTTGCGTGATCCAAGCAAATTTCAACGTTTAGGTGGCAAAATGCCACATGGCGTTTTGTTAGTTGGCCCTCCGGGAACTGGTAAAACTCTATTAGCTCGCTCAGTAGCTGGTGAAGCTGATGTGCCGTTTTTCTCAATTTCTGGCTCTGACTTTGTTGAAATGTTTGTAGGTGTTGGCGCTTCTCGTGTGCGTGACATGTTTGAGCAAGGTAAAAAGAACGCTCCTTGTATTATCTTTATTGACGAGATTGACGCAGTGGGTCGCCATCGTGGCGCAGGTTTGGGTGGCGGCAATGATGAGCGTGAGCAAACATTAAACCAGCTACTTGTTGAAATGGATGGCTTTGAAACCAATGAAGGCGTTATTTTAATTGCCGCAACTAACCGACCAGATGTTCTTGATCCAGCGCTTTTGCGCCCAGGTCGTTTTGATAGGCAAGTTGTAGTGTCTAATCCCGACATTATGGGACGAGAAAAAATCTTACAAGTTCACGTAAAAAATGTTCCCCTTGCGCCAAATGTAGATCTTAAAATAGTTGCTCGTGGCACACCCGGATTTTCTGGTGCTGACCTTGCAAACCTTGTTAATGAAGCAGCGCTTCTTGCAGCAAGAAGAGAAAAACGCATGGTAACGGCGCAAGAATTTGAAGATGCAAAAGATAAAGTTATGATGGGTGCAGAGCGCCGCACGCTTGCAATGAGCGAAGAAGAAAAACGTGCTACCGCATATCATGAAGGTGGTCATGCACTAGTTGCAATTAGTGTTCCAGCGGCACACCCAGTTCATAAAGCAACAATTATTCCTCGTGGGCGAGCACTTGGCATGGTCATGCAATTGCCTGAGCGTGATGAAATTTCTATGTCTTATGAGCAAATGACATCTCGCCTAACCATTCTGATGGCTGGTCGAGTGGCAGAAGAACTTATTTTTGGTAAAGATAAAATAACTTCAGGCGCTTCTTCAGATATTGATCAAGCAACACGCCTCGCACGTGCTATGATTACTCAATGGGGTTTTTCTGATAAATTAGGAAAAGTTGCTTATGGCGAAAACCAACAAGAAGTTTTTCTTGGTCATTCAGTTACCCAATCGAAAAATGTATCAGAAGAAACTGCTCGAATTATTGATGAAGAAGTACGCAATCTTGTTGATGATGCTTATAGTGAAGCCACAAGAATTTTGAAAAAGCGCTCTAAAGACTTAAAAATCTTAGCAGAGGGTTTGTTAGAATATGAAACCCTTTCAGGTGATGAAATAGCCGCTCTACTTAAAGGTATAGCGCCAACTCGTGATGATGGTTTAGGCGCAAGCAAAGCTAGTGCAGTTCCAAAAGCAGGACAAAAAGTCAATAAGAAAAGTGCTGATTCAAAGGAGCAAAAGAAAACTCCTGTCAAAAAAGCTAGCACTAAAAAAGCACCAGTTAAGAAAGCGAGCGTAAAAAAATCAAATCCAAAAACAACCAACCCCAAAACAACCAACCCTAAGAAAAAATAATCTTAGAAGTAATTGATTTCGCAAAGGGATTAAAATGGCAAAGAAGTATTTTGGCACCGATGGCATTCGAGGTCTTGCTAATGGAAAAAAGCTCACGCCAGACTTAGCCCTTAAAGTTGGCATGGCAACAGGTTTGGCTTTTATGCGTGGCGATCATCGTCACCGTGTGGTTATTGGCAAAGATACTAGGCGTTCTGGCTATTTGATAGAAAACGCCCTTTCAGCAGGCTTTAATGCTGTTGGTATGGACGTTTATCGTCTTGGCCCAATGCCAACCCCTGCCGTTGCTATGCTAACTCGTTCTTTGCGTGCTGATTTAGGTGTAATGATTTCAGCCTCCCATAATCAATTTGAAGATAATGGCATTAAACTATTTAGACCCGATGGCAATAAATTAAGCGATAAGATTGAACATGAAATTGAAACACTCATTGATTCTGATTTAGAAAAAAAATTAGTAACAGGACGCAAAATTGGACGTGCCAAGCAAATTGATGAAGCTTGGACACGTTATCTTGAATATGCCAAACGCACTTTGCCAAGATTTACAGAATTTACTGGCCTAAAAGTTGTTATAGATTGCGCTAATGGGGCAGCATATAAAGTTGCGCCAGAAGCCCTAAAAGAGCTTGGTGCAAAAATATTCCCCATCGGAGTTACACCAAACGGTTATAATATAAATGATGGTGTGGGATCAACTGCAACAAAAGCCGCTCAGCAATTAGTATTGCAAGAAAAAGCAGATATTGGCATTGCACTTGATGGTGATGCAGATCGTGTCATTATTATTGACGAGAAGGGTCAAATAGTAGATGGCGATCAGCTAATGGCCGCAATTACTCAATTTTGGCACGAGGGAAACAGAATTTTAGGCGGAGGCATTGCAGCGACTGTTATGTCAAATCTTGGACTAGAGCGCTTTATCACTGGATTAGGCTTAGATTTTGAAAGAAGCAAAGTTGGTGATCGTTATGTGTTAGAAGCAATGCGAGATAAAGGTTATAATATTGGCGGTGAGCAATCTGGCCATATAATCTTGTCAGATTTTTCAACTACTGGTGATGGCTTAGTTGCCGCATTGCAATTATTACATATTATGCAAGAAAAAAACATTCCAGTTTCTCAAATTTGTAACTGTTTTGAAAAAGTACCTCAATTACTGAAAAATATTAAATTCGATGAAGGCAAACCTCTACAAAATGAAAAAGTGCGCCAAGTAATCTTAAAAAGTGAACAATCTTTAGGTGACGCTGGACGCTTAGTAATCAGAGAATCAGGCACCGAGCCACTAATTCGCATTATGGGTCAAGGTGATAATGAAGCGCAAATTGTGGCAATAGTTGACGAGATAGAACAAGCAATAAGATCTGTAAGTTAGAAAATTTTTCCTCTCATTACATAAAAAAATTAATATAAAATTTTCTTTTATTAATAATTTCTAAATTCTCTACAGCGAATTATTCTTTATTTACAAAATATTAGGGTTAATTCTTTAGGTTAAGTCACTATTAAGAATAAGCAACTATGGTGAGCTTATTCTAATTAGTATGTACTTAGTCAAAGGAATTAAAAATGCGTAATCTGAAGGTAGTGGCTCTGATAGCCGTATCCGCTTTATTGGCTGTCCCTGTTCAGGGCGCAGATCCAGTGCAGTTCCCAGTAATTGAATATCCTGAAATTAATATTGCTCCTGCAGTTGATTATGGCTTGGGTGGTTCATTTTATTTGCGTGGAAGCGCCGCAATGAATGCTTGGTCTGCATCTGATGGGTCTATTTGTGCCTGTGTGACAACTTTTGACACTGCAGGTTATGGCTATTCTGCTGGTCTTGGTTTTGGCTATGAAACTGGAGATGGTCTTAGAGTTGATTTAACTGTTGATTATTTAGATAATCAAGGCCTCACCTCTACTACTGGACATAAGGTTAATCTAAAATCTGCATTAGCTTTTGCTAACGTATATTATGACTTTATGTTTGATGAATATGGCGCATCTGCAGAAGGCGGTATGGGTGTCTATGTTGGTGCTGGCATTGGTCTAGCTAAGAATTATTCAGAGGTTTTAGATAATGCTGACAATCAAGTTGCGTGGGGAAAATCTCTTGAAGGAGCTGTAGCTCTAATGGCTGGTGTTTCTTATGATATGGGTGACATAGTTGCCGATCTTGGATATCGTGGAATATATATGAACAAAGTAATGAGCCAACCACCAGCCGCTCCTCCACCATATATTATAAATAACAATTTTATTCACGAAGTTCGTGGCACAGTTCGCTACCGTTTTAACTAAATAAATAATATATAGATATTTTACGGCGCTCCATCGTGAGCGCCGTTTTTATTTATACTTCTTTTCCAATCATACGTCGCCAATCAGAAGAATTATGCACCCATGGGCAAGACGCCATTGTGCCAGCAAATATTAGTATCAAAAGAACTAAACCATAGATCAACGGGATTTTTAAGTGCATATAATAAGTAATATATGAAGCCATACCAAATTACAGTTTCTATAATTCCCCAAATCCATACTGAGTTTTCATTTATCTCACCTACCCTTCTATTAAAATTAATATCACTGAAAGTGAACATTTATCATTGCAACACCTCTAGTAACTAGAGATACAAGCAGAATATAATATTGAATAATGGCAGCTTAAAAAATCTAATATTATTCAAACAAACCAGATTGCTTGATTTTATCTGAGGAAAGAAACCCCTGAGGCACACTAATGCCCAAATGCTTAAACGCCGTTGCACTTAACATTCGCCCACGAGGAGTGCGCTGGATAAAGCCCTGCTGTAATAAAAATGGCTCAACAATATCCTCAAGCGCATCTCTTGGCTCGCTAAGCGCAGCTGCAATAGTTTCAATGCCAACAGGGCCACCATTATAATGCTCAACAATAAGTTCAAGATAACGCCTATCAAGCATATCCAGTCCTTTTTCATCAACATCAAGGCGCAATAGAGCTTTATCAGCAACCTCACGAGTAACTTCCTTTTCACCCTCAACTAAAGCAAAATCAGTAACTCGACGCAATAATCTTCCTGCAATACGTGGCGTACCACGAGAGCGTCGAGCCACTTCAAGCGCCCCCTCTTCGCTCATACTAACACCCATTAATTTTGCCCCTCTTGAGACAATTTTTACCAACTCCTTTGGAGAATAAAAATTAAGCCTAACTGGAATGCCAAACCTATCTCTTAGGGGTGTAGTCAATAATCCAGCCCGAGTTGTTGCACCAACAAGGGTGAATTTTGCTAAATCTATCTTAACCGAACGTGCCGCTGGCCCTTCGCCAATTATTAAATCAAGCTGAAAATCTTCCATCGCAGGATAAAGTATTTCTTCAACTGCTGGGGAAAGGCGATGAATTTCATCAATGAATAATACATCTCGCTCTTCTAAATTCGTCAAAAGCGCTGCCAAATCACCAGCCTTAGCAATCACTGGCCCTGAAGTTGAGCGAAACCCAACCCCAAGTTCATTAGCAACAATTTGCGCTAAAGTTGTTTTACCTAACCCAGGAGGGCCGACAAATAACACATGATCAAGAGCTGCTTTTCGCTGTTTCGCCGCTTCAATAAAAACCTGCAAATTAGCACGTGCGCTCTCTTGTCCAACAAATTGATCAAAACCAGAGGGGCGAAGCGCCACATCGTTTACTCCATCTCGTTCAACTGATGAATTTGTGAAATTGCTCAAGAACTTAACTCCTTTAACCCCAAACGAATGAGCTTTGCCACCGCAATATCACTCCCCTCTTGTGCAACAATTTTTGCTAAAATGCCAGAGGCTTGCGCTGGCTGATAACCTAAATTGCTAAGGGCTGAAAGTGCGTCAGCAATATTGCTTGGCGCTGCGCCCTCACCTATTGCAGATTGTAGCCCAAGTGCCCCCGCATCAATCGCTCCAATATCAGGAATTTTGCCCTTTAACTCACTGACAATTCTTTGCGCCAATTTTGGCCCAACCCCTGCAGGGCGGCTCATCATGACCTTATCTTGCAGCGCAATGGCTGAGCTTATTTCACTTGGCGAAAGAGTTGAAAGAATTGCCAAACCAACTTTTGCGCCAACCCCTTGCACGCTAACTAATATATTAAACCACGCTTTTTCGCTTTGGCTGGCAAAACCATATAATTTAATAAAATCCTCACGCACCACCATTTCAATATATATCTCGGCCGCCTCGCCAACTTTTGGCAATGAGTTAAGCGAGCGAGATGAACAATATGCCAAATAGCAAACGCCATTAACATCAAGCAAAACATAATCATCGCCAAAACTATCTATAATGCCTTTGAGTTTTGCAATCATGCTTGTTTTACCCTTCTGTCCATTGTGCGATGGTGCGCATGAGTAATTGCTATTGCCAAAGCATCAGCATCATCAGCACTAGAAAAATCAGCCGCTGGTAACAAGGTTTTGACCATTAGCTGCATCTGGTTTTTATCGGCATGACCAGTGCCAACCACCGATTTTTTTACCAAATTAGCGGCATATTCGCCAACTGGCAAACCTAATGAAGCAGGGGTCATCAAAGCAATTCCCCTCGCCTGCCCCAGCTGCAAAGCCGAACGAGCCCCAGCGCTCACAAAAGTCTCCTCCACCGCCGCCTCATCAGGTTTATATTTTTTAATCAAACCAGAAATAGCCTCAAATAAAAACACCAACCGATTAGCAAGCACATCATTGATAGGCGGAGCAATCACCCCACAAGCAACAAATTGCAACCGATTGCCACTAGATTCAATAATCCCCCAACCACAACGGCGCAATCCCGGATCTATCCCAATAATTCTAATTGCTCGCTCATTCTTTTCCATATTTCTACCTATTCACATTTACAACCATATAGCAAGAAAAAGGTGAACAAAAGGGAAACATTCTTTTTATAATCTTTGCCCAGACCTAGCAATCCAATTTGCCCCTGCATAGGTAATGCAAATAATAAAGACCTCTCTTTTTTCATCATCAACACTAAAAATAATAACGCCTTTCCGTGCGGTAGGAATTGCTCGACAGCCAGCAAAAATATCATCTCTGATTGTACCAATATATGGGGTGTTAGCTAAATTTTTTATGCTAGCTTCAATCTCTAACAATTTTCGCTCTGCAATAACAAGACCAGCATATTCTAAAATCAGGTCAACAATATCAAATAGATCTTGCTCTACTTCTTTATGTCTGAATATTTTATAAGTCATTTAGATTGAGAAGATTGAAGTCGTGCTTTCGCTTTAATGAATAGTGCATCTTCTTCATTCATCTCAACCCACTCTATGCGTGGAGTTTGCCTACGACTTTTAATAGTATCACCCATAGCTTTTAACGCCGCTTCACGCTCCACCTCATCTTGCATAACCAATTCAATACCAGCCGCAACAACAGAGCTAACCGAATTAAAAACACCCTCGCTTGCCTTTTTATTAGCAAATTCATGATGGCGATCAGTAAAACTAACGCTGGTTTTTACAGTCATGACAATCTCCTTTGGTGTTACTAAGTGTGACTAGTAGGGTTGGTTTTGTCAACTAAAATAATACTGCTTATTGTATTTGGGTAGCACCCCCAAATTTAGGGGCATTCATAAGTAGCCATCATGGCTAGCTTTTGTTTTGGCGTATACCTCCAATTACCATGTTAGGCCTGTCTTGCTAAAGAGGATATCTGCGCCCTCTATCAAGAAAAGATTACGGCTTCCTTCTCCGCAATGGCAGGGCTGGGGAGATATTCAATCACTCAATTTTACGAAATTAATTTCCATGAATGTAAGGTCTTGTTACTTACCAAGCAATAAGTCCAATAGCTTCCTTGTTTTACTTGGTCATGAATGCGATCTATGTTTAAACTATTGATTGCGCAATAGAGTAATGTGCCGACAGCGCCGTGTGATATGATTGCAATGTCGTCATCTATTTTAACGGATTTTTGCTTTATTTTTGAAAAGATTGAGGTAATTCTTTTTTGGGCAGATTTTGCTGTTTCCCATCCTCTAATGCTTTGCTCAGGTTTTTGAAAAAATATATCGGCCATTTTTTCAAATTCAGCTGGCGGTAAAAAACCAGTGCTTGATCTGTCATTTTCTCCCAAATCAGGTGAAAAATTAATGTCAATATTTAGTTTTTTTGATAAGATCTGCGCCCCCTCAATGGCTTTTATCTCTTTACTTGCCCAAATTACCTTAACATTTGCTAGGGTTTTTGAATTAGAAAATTCAAGCATTCTTTGATAACCAAGCTTACTCAGTGACCAAGACCTTACATCAATTTTTGGATCAATTTCAACTTGTGGGTGTGTAATGAAAATAATTTTGCTCATATGCAACAATAAATAAACCTATAAAAAACTTTTTGCCGCATGGCGAATATCATCAATATTCTTTTTATAAGACTTAACCCCATCACCGTTAAAAATCGCCGAGCCAGCGACCAGTACATTTGCTCCAGCAGCAGTCACCAATGGTGCAGTTTTGGGGGTTATGCCGCCATCAATTTCTATATCTATTGGGCGCTCGCCAATCATATGTTTAATTTTTCGGGTTTTTTCAATTACTGAGGGGATAAATGATTGCCTGCCAAAACCGGGGTTAACCGACATAAGTAAAATTAAATCAATTTTATCAAGCACATATTCAATTATATTTTCAGGTGTGTGCGGATTTAGCGACACGCCAGCCTTTTTTCCTAAATCACGAATGACTTGCAATGTCCTATCAAGATGTTTTGTTGCTTCAACATGCACGGTAATAATATCACAACCAGCATCAGCAAATGCGGCTAAAAAATCATCAACTGGCTCAATCATTAAATGACAATCAAAAATCTTATCTGTGCGATTGCGAACAGCTTTTATTATTGGCGCACCAAAAGTAATATTGGGCACAAAATGCCCGTCCATTACATCTAAATGTATCCAATCAGCACCTGCCTCTACCACCGCTTCAATTTCATCACCCAATTTTGAGAAATCACACGCAAGCACAGAAGGGGCAATAATTGTTTTTTGTAAGGTCACGAGGCAATCCATTAAAAAGATAGAATTGTCTTCTATTTACATTATTTCACTTAACTTGCAAAATAAAACTAGATAATAATTTTTGCAACATTGCCCATATCAAGGGAGGGGAAAATTGTGCTTTCAATCGCTGATTTTTCAATAGAAAATATATCTCTAATAGCAGATGCGGCATAAGAGCGGATATCACCTGTTGGCATTAGATCTCGCCTTTGGTAGAGATCGCTCTCGTCAAGCCCTGCCCATTTGCCATAAATTTTTGCGCCCTTTATTGCGCCGCCTGCCATAAGCATAGCGCCGCCCGTTCCGTGATCTGTGCCGTTCGTGCCATTTTCAGCAACGGTTCTGCCAAATTCACTCATAGCCAAAATTGTCGTTTTGTCCCAGTTGGCACCTAAAGACTTTTTCAAGGTTAGGATAGCGCTTGATAATTCATTTAATGCTCTTGGGAGATTATTGCTTTGATTTCTATGCGTATCAAAACCACCAATAGAAAACGCCGCTATGCGAGTTTCTTCATTTAAGCGCTGTGCAGCAAAATTTGCTAGCGCCTCAGCTTTGCTGGCTCTAATTGCATTCATATTACCATCGGCAGTGCCATCAATTTTGCCGCTTAAATCAAATGCCATTTTAGCAGCAGAGGCAAAAAGTTGGTCTTTTTTAAATAATTTCTCAAGCAAGCGCTTTGCTTCATCTGATAGATCGAGCGAGCTATCTGGCGACCAGCTAGAGGTCTTAGCCTGCCCCTCTAAAAGCAATAATCTTTGCCGCCCAACGCTAAAAGCAGTTTCTATATTGGAATTGGGCATAAGTGAAATCATGCGATTAAGCCAACCATCACTTGCGCTGGTCAAAGAGCCGTTTTTAGCAAAACCACCATTTTCTAAAAAATCTTGCCCATCAAAATGCGACCTCTTATCTCGATATGGAGTTGCAACCGCATTTGCAAAAGCTAGTTGCCCATTTTTCCATAGGGGCATTAAATCGCCAAGATGCCTATTTAATGCAAAAAATCCGTTTAGATCATGCGCCCCTGCCGCTTCGCCAAATTTTATATTTTTACGATAAAGCGATAGGTTTTTATCTCCATAAGGTTGCAACACATCAAGTGCGTCCATGCCACCTCTTAGAATTATTACAACTAGGCGATTATTTGTTGGAACGCTTGCTAGCACCATTGGGGTAATTAGTGGTGAGGCAGCGATTGAGCAACTAAAGGCTAAAGAGCTTTTTAATAATTTGCGTCTTGAAATACTCATAATTACTCTCCTATCGCCTGTTAAATTCTGGAGAAATTAGCAAAAGCGCTAAGCCCTCCCATTTGCTTTCAGTATCACCAACTGCATAAAGTAACTCTTTAGATACATTATCATCCAAAACTTGAGAAATTAAAATTCGTGGATCAAGCTCTTGCCCATATTCAAATGCCAAACCACCAGCCCAATTTATTCTTGCGGCAAGGCTTGGTGGATTTATCCAATAACTGGCTTTTTCGCTCCAACCATCAGGGCCAGCAGGGCGAAACAAATCTTGCCCCATTAATATCATTGAGGAATGGATATTTCTTAAATCCTTTGCTGTAACATTAGCTAATTCATTGCCCAAACCTAGTGCCCTAATGGCAGAAATTACATATTCACTTGGCCATTTCACCTTGCCGCCCATTGGCTTAGCGCTATCTTCATGCGTTAACATCGCCTCATAGATTGTCATTAAATCACCACACGATTGCAAATAGGCCTGTTTAATTGTTGCAACCAAGTGTTTTGATGGATTTTCTGAAATAAAATGAGTGGCAAGTTTTTTAGCAATGTGATTTGCGGTCTCTGGGTGCATGGCTAAATCATCAAGGAACTGAAAAATATGCCTTAAGTTTGGCTTTGCGCCACCATAGGTCTTACCTAAAATTGTCTTTTTACCGGGCTCAGAAATTCGAGGATTAAAATGAAATCCTTCTTTACCAACGCTAAGGCCAGTTAAAAGTTTTGCAAATTCTCTTACATCTACCTGTGTGTAACTTGCCCCAACTCCCATTGTGTGTAGTTCTAAAATTTCTCTAGCTAGATTTTCATTAAGCCCTTTTTTGCGGTTTTTCCCTGCAACAGAATTTGGGCCGATAGAAACATGCTGGTCTAAAAATAATAACATTGCAGTGTGGGTAGCGCTGGCTTTTAATAAATCAGAAAACTTGCCGCCAATATTTGCTCTAATAGCTTCATTTGTATAAGCACCATTGGCTAGCATGATTTCAAGATTTCTGCCACTAACGGTGAAATTATCAGCCCAAAAAGCTACTAATCTCTCACGAAATCCATTTTTTGAAATCGCCGCTCGCACCATAAAAGCCTTAATATCTTCGGCTACCCATTGCTGCATTTTCTTTCTTATGACTTTTAGATTTCTAGTGGCATTGCTTTTATTTTGCTTCTCTTCTCTTCTTGCTTTTCGTAATCGCTCATAAAGATTTATCCGCTCTTTTAAGGAGGGACGAGCCAGTTTATTATCTAATGGATCAGCTTTTTTAAGGTCAGCTAAAATATCTGCTACATTGTCAAAAGCGGGCTCATTTGGACTTAAGCCATAACCAAATCTAATATTTAATATAGGTTTTGAAATTGCCATTATTTTTCCTAACTTAGCTCTAAGGTATATCAACATAGGTAAATGTTCAAATTAAGCTTTGTTAATTTTATTACCAAATAGTAATAAAGTGCCCTCAAAAGGTGTCTCGGTAGTATATTATATGATTTAATTCAAAATAATACAGGCCTTATTATAGAGAAATATCCTATTCCCCAGCACTCATATTTATTTGATTGTGAAAAATATAAAATCTTGATAAATCTCTTATTTGAAATAATGAAATAGAAAATCCATGAATTTTGCTGAGGCCTTTAGCCAGTTCCCTACCTCTACGCTTTTATTATTAGCCACCATAAGCGTAATTGCAGGAATAGTACGTGGATTTGCGGGTTTTGGCTCTGGTTTAATTTTAATGCCAGTTGCCAGCGCACTTATTGATCCTCGCCTTGCGGTAGCAATCTTTTTGATCACAGATTTTGTAGCAACCATGCCGCTTTTACCGCCAGCCATTCGCCGTGCTAATTGGGCAACTGTTTTACCTACCGCCATTGCCGCACTTATCTTTGTGCCAGTTGGCGTATTTGCACTGGTTAATAGTGATCCAATAATTGTACGTTGGGGAATTTCAATTCTTACAATTTCAATGTTATTTTTGTTAAT
>JAMONS010000125.1 GCA_027065555.1 Hyphomicrobiales bacterium
CCTGCAAAAGCCAATAAACGGTTTAGAAATACGGGAACTTGACGCACCAATTACATATTGCACCTACTTCGCCATGCCCGACCAAAGAGCCCTAAGCAGAGCCGCCCGTGCCTTTCTCCAACATATAAAATTATTCACACCAGCTGATAAATATTCTCAAAAAGCCTAAGGGCAAGAAGTTAAGGGCGAGAAGTTAAGGGCAAGACCATAGCTTTCATTCAATTTGACGTGGACTAGCAAATTTCCTGAGATTTGGTTTTCCTTATCAATTTTTATCATCTATGGAAGCAAGCAATTCTGCGTTGCCGCCCGATGCAGTAGTATCAATGCAGACGTGACGTTCAATATGGTATTTTGAGATGTCATCCTTACTAGTAATAAGAGGTAGAATCGCACCAGATCTCTTAGAAAGCGCCACTCTATAAGCACGAGCTTCTGCCTCGCCCCCCCAAAAAACAACGGCATCAAATCCAACTAGTCTAGTCAAATCTTCTGGCGACAAAATGCCATTAATATCGCCACCAATACATATAGTTAAACATGCACAACCAGCTAATTGCGCTTCTTTCTTTTGTAAATCCGCATTTTCTTTGTTCGAGCCAAGACAAAGAATATTACCCCGTGCATAGATTGAAAGTTGATTAGATTCTCCAGTTGGGCCACATAAATCATCTGTACTAATTGGTTTTGAACTTTGCACAAAAAGCCTATCTATTGCTAATTGAACTTCAGAAAAATCTACCTTTATGCCTGTTTGCTTTTCAGATTTAGGATTAGCTAATTTAGTTAAGCGGCTTAAATAATTAGGCCCACCTGCTTTGGGCCCAGTGCCAGAAAGCCCCTCCCCGCCAAAAGGTTGCGAGCCAACAACCGCACCGATTTGGTTACGATTAACATATATATTGCCCACCTGAGCCATATCAATTATTTGCTGAATACGATCGTCAATTCGGGAATGCACACCAAAAGTAAGGCCAAACCCAGAGGCGTTTATATCCCTAACTATTTTAGGAATTTCACTTGCCTTAAATGTTGCCAAATGAAGAACAGGGCCAAAAATCTCTTCTTTCAAATCAGCAATGCCAGAAACCTTCAACACTGTTGGAGGAATATAGTTTTGGTTTCCATCTGTTGGGAGTTGCTTTAACAAGCGTCCTTCTTTACGTGCCTCTTCAATATAATTCGTAAAGTATTTAGCTGCTGTTTGGTCAATAACTGGCCCAATATCATTTGATAATTCCCATGGATCACCAGTTGCCAAAGCATCCATTGCGCCATAAAGCATTTGGCAAAGATCTTTTGCAATATCTTCTTGAACATAAAGAATACGTAACGAAGAACAACGCTGACCAGCGCTTTGAAAAGCACTATCCAAAATATCACCTACCGCTTGTTCATGCAATGCAGTTGAATCAACAATCATCGCATTAAGCCCGCCTGTTTCAGCAATTAATGGCGCATTTGGCGATAGGTTTTTAGCCATTGAGCGGTTGATATGTTGCGCAGTATTTGTTGAGCCAGTAAAACATACACCATCTATTCTTGCATCGCTACAAAGCATTGCACCAACAACAGCGCCCTCCCCTATAAGAAGCTGTAATGCAGAACGGGGAACACCAGCCTGATGCAATAATTTTACAGCATGATAAGCAATTAATGGTGTTTGCTCCGCAGGTTTTGCCAACACCGCATTGCCTGCAGCTAAAGCCGCAACAACTTGTCCGATAAAAATCGCTAAAGGAAAATTCCAAGGGGAAATACAGGTAATTACTCCTAAAGCTGGATTTTTTAATGACAATGCTTCATTGGCATAATAGCGAATAAAATCTACTGCCTCACGCAATTCCGAAATAGCGTCAGGCAAAGACTTACCTGCCTCACGAGCTGCCAGAGCAAAAAACAGGCCACTATTATCCTCTATCAAATTTGCAGTTTTATTTAATATTTCTGCACGAGATTTTGACTTTACATTCCAAATAGTAGCCGCAGCAAGCGCAACCTTTACATCAGCAGATGATGCCTCAATAACCCTACCAACTATATCGCTTTCATTATATGGATTGGTGATAGAGATTTCATTTTTGCCTTCAAGTGTTCCAAAAATAATCGAAGTAGCGGCAAACTGCTTATTGCGAAATGGCGAGCGCATCTTATTGAGAATAGCCAAGTCATTTTGATTAGCTATATCCCAACCTTTAGCATTAATACGAGTTTCCCCATATAGATTTTGCGGCCAGATAATCGCTTTATTTTGCTCAGCGCCCTTGTTTTTTTGCACAATCTCAAAAGGATCAGCGGCGATCTCACTTGCAGGTACATCTTTATCAACAATCTGATTAACAAAGGAGCTATTAGCACCATTTTCTAATAATCGACGAACTAAATAAGCTAACAAATCCTTATGAGCGCCAACTGGGGCGTAAATTCGACACCTAGTATTATTCTCACGCAAAACAATATCATGCAAATTTTCGCCCATTCCATGCAAGCGTTGAAACTCAAAATTACGATCTGTTCCTGCCATCTTCAAAATCGCAGCCATCGAATGAGCATTATGGGTGGCAAATTGCGGGTAAATACAATCTCGCATATCAAGGAGTTTTTTGGCATTTGCAATATATGACAGATCAGTAGCGCTTTTTCGAGTAAACACAGGAAACCCGCTCAAACCCAAAACTTGAGCTCGCTTAATCTCACTATCCCAATAAGCCCCCTTGACCAATCGCACCATAATTTTGCGATCCAGCTTTTTTGCAAGCCCATATAGATAATCAAGCACTGGGCCTGCATTAAGATTATATGCCTGAACCACTACACCAAAACCATCCCAATTCTCAAGCGATGGAGAACTAAGCACAGCCTCAATGACCTGCAAAGAAAGATGCAAGCGATCCGCCTCCTCCGCATCTATATTAAATCCCATACCAGCGGATTTTGCCAATGTTGCTAGCTTTTGCAAACGAGGCACAAGCTCGTCCATTACACGCTGTTTATTAGACATTTCATAACGAGGATGCAGGGCTGAAAGTTTAACTGAAATACCCGGATTTTGACGAATATCATCAAAGGTGCAAGCATCAGCAATAGCACCAATCGCCAAAGAATAGGACTGGAAATAACGTTTAGCATCGTCCTTAGTGATAGCCGCTTCACCCAACATATCATAAGAATAAGTGTAGCCTTTTGCTTCATAGGTTTGCGCATTTTTTAAGGCGCTACCTATATCTTGCCCCAACACAAATTGACGACCCATTTCACGCATAGCCACGCCAACGGCGGTGCGAATTACTGGCTCACCCAATCGCTTAGTCACTGCTTTAAGTGTTCCTAATAACCCAGTTTCACTATCCTTTAAAACTTTACCGGTAAGCATCAGCCCCCAAGTGGAGGCATTAACAAGTGCGGAAGTGGAATGCCCCATATGTTTACGCCAATCTGAAGGGGCGATTTTATCATCAATCAATGCATCAATAGTAATATTGTCAGGCACTCGCAACAATGCTTCAGCCAAACACATTAGCGCAACACCCTCATTAGTGGACAGGCCATATTCTGCTAAAAACGCCTCCATCAAACTTGGGCTACCCACATTGCGGATTTTTTCAACAAGATTAGCAGCTTCAATAGAAATATCTTTTCGCATTTTTTTAGGTAAATCTGAACTTGCAATCAGTTGTTGCAAAACATCAGCTTCATTAGGTAATGAAGCGAAATTGAATTGTGTATCTAACTTTGAAATCGACATAATGGTCTCCTAATTTAAGAGAACCATAGCAAAATACACCATTGCACTTTCTCTTATTTTGTGTGATTCACTAGGAATAAACGCTAAACAATAGATATAACTTAGTTCATTTAGGAAAACATATTGCAAAAAACAGAGATTGATTCATTCGATAAATCTATTCTTGACCATCTATCCATTAATGGACGAATGAGCGTTACAGAACTTTCTAAAAAAATTGGCCTATCTAAAACACCGTGCCAAGCTCGTATAAAGCGATTGGAAGCAAATGGCTTCATCACTGGTTATCGTGCTATTATTGACCCTATAAAATTAGGACTTGATCATGTGGCATTTGTTGAAGTTAAACTCCATGACACACGTGATAAAGCCCTTGCAGCATTTAACGCTAAAGTGCTCGACATCAAAGAAATCGAGCAATGCCATATGATAGCTGGTAGTTTTGATTATTTGCTAAAAGTACGAACTCAAAACATTAATGACTATCGGAGAATTATGGGCGAGAAAATCTCTACCCTTCCTCATGTCTCAGTCACTTCAACATTTGTTGCCATGCAAGCAGTAAAAGAAGGTGGATAATAATTTGAAGGATTATTTATGCATGCCTTGAGCTCGTTTGGATATTGCATTTTGCGCATCTATTAGAGTGGGTCTTTGTTGTTTGAAAAATACACCAAGAGCAGGGTTTTCATCAGGATTTGCCTGAGCCATTGCCTCCATAAGATTGCTAGTATCATGGTTTTCTGGCAAATCACGAACCAAAACATCAAGATTGGCATAAGTGTTATTTGTTTTATCAAAAGCAACACAGGGAGAAAGGATATGCAAATATGAAAATCCTTTATGCTCAATAGCTTGAGTAATCATATCTGCAAGATGATGTGGATGACCTGCATAAGCCTGACCAACCCAACTGGCACGATAAGAGAGCAACATCATTAATGGATGTAAAGGCTCATCCTCGTTTTCATAGGGGCTTGTTGGAGTTTTAAATCCTAAGGCAGAGGTCGGTGAGGTCTGACCTTTAGTAAGACCATAAATACCATTATCAAAGACTAGATATGTTATATTAACATTACGTCTGGCGGCGTGTGGAATATGTCCTCCACCAATTGCAAAAGCATCGCCATCACCCCCAATAGCTATTACTGTTAACTCGTCATTTGCAAGTTTTACCCCTGTTGCGATTGGTAATGTGCGTCCGTGTAATGTATGAAAGCCATAGGTGCTAACAAAAAACGGAAAGCGTGATGCACAACCAATTCCAGAAACAACAACGGCATCTTTATTTTCTATTCCTAGCTGATTGAGAGCAAAAGTAAGACCTTCTGCCATAGAAAAATAACCACAGCCCGGACACCAAGTTGGCAAGGCTATTGAGCGGTAACTATGATGACCAACATTACGAATTTCCTCAAGTTTTTCTTCAAGATAGACAGGTTTAAGGTGCTCATCCATGATTACTCTCCACTAGATTGTTTTCAAGTTGGGCAAGTTCGCTTAGCCGCTTAACTTCACAAAGTATTTCCTCAATTACTAAGGGAGAACCAGTAACCCTTGTAAAACTTGTAACAGAACGCCCAATATTACCCGAAATAAGTTGCGCAAATTGACCTTCATAATTGAGTTCAGGAATTAATATCTGATTACAATCTTTAACAAATTCCAAAATTTCTTTTATGGGTAATGGCGAGAGCATTACCACTTTCATCGCCGAGCAACTAATGTTTAGAGCTTTCGCCTCGTGCATGGTTTCAAGAATCTCTCCAAAAGAAGAACCCCAACCTAAAATACCAACATCAACTGGCCCCTTATCGCCAAAACGCTTGCAAACTGTAAGTCCTTGATATGAAATTGCACTGTCTAATTTTTTATGACGTTTAGCGCTCATAATAGAGTGCGTTGCATCATTTGGGCGACCTAGTTCATTATGTTCTAAACCAGTAATAGTGTGCATCAAACCCTCGTCACCGGGTAGGGCACGTGGCGAAAT
>JAMONS010000126.1 GCA_027065555.1 Hyphomicrobiales bacterium
TGCGCAATAAAAAACATCACAATCTGTATGGCTGGCAACTTGATTAATAGCCGTAAAATATTGATTTTTACAATTAGTATTACAATGGCAATAATTAATGTAAATAAAGAGCTATTAACGCCAAATAATGTTGGAATGGACATTATTATTGTAATGAAAAAAGTAGTCCAAAAATCAGCAACTAAAAATGTTAAAAGCGCATTTAGGCGATTAAGCTGATTAAGAACAATCGCTGCTGCACCTATTTGAACAGCATAAATAGAGGAAGCAAAAATAATTGCCTCAAATGCGCTAAGATGTTGTTTCTCTGCTTGCCCCATAATAATTGGCAAGAAAGCACTAATTGCAAGAGAAATAAGCAGTGCAATGCTTGCGCCAATAAATCCATAATATGAACTATCAAAAAACTTTGCGGCATTTTTATCATTAAAAATAAGCGCCTTCATGCCCCTTGCAGCTAATATCATTTCATTAATAAGTGTCATTTTCATAATGCCTCAAACGCTTTATATTTTTATGCTTTGTGTTTGCTTGAATATAAAAATTTGTCAATAGATAAGTTAGCAAGGTCGGGCAGCTTTAGCGGCGTGGTGCATGTTTACTCAATTTATCAGGACAGCGAGCAGACATGCTCGCCGCTGCTAATGCAGCGCCCCATCGGAGCATGAGCGCAGCGAATTAGCGTGAGATATATAAGAGCGTGGCGTAGTGCATGGGGTTTGAAGTCCTGTGTGCCTATTATTCCACCACTCCTGCATAAATAAATCCAAACACCTTGCGAAAACTAAAAAGTATTTCCCTAAAATAAGAATTAAAAATAGAGTGACAATTTTCCTGATATCATTTAAGAAGGTGCATTAAATAATAATAATAACAACAATAATCAAACGGGAGAACTAATATGAATTCAACTTTTAAGAAAATTGCCATAGGCCTATCGGCTCTGATGGTATTTGCTGGATCAACCGGCATTGCAAGCGCAGATAAGCTTGACGATGTTCTGGCTTCGGGCAAATTACGCTGTGCTGTTGTGCTTGATTTTCCACCAATGGGCTATCGTGATGCTGATAATAACCCAGCAGGCATGGATGTTGAAATGTGTAACGATCTTGCAAAAGAAATGGGCGTTGAAGCTGAAGTTATGGGTGTAACATGGGCAGAACGTATTCCTGCACTTATTTCTGGTAAAGTTGATGTAGCAATTGCTTCTTCTTCTGATACGCTAGAGCGCGCTAAAACAGTTGGCTTTACTATTCCTTATATGGTGTTTCAATTCCAAGCATTACTACCAGCTGATTCAAAAATTGAAACATGGGAAGATCTAAAAGACGCACATGTTGGCGCAGCGATTGGCACAACATATGAAAGCTCTTTCACAGATTATAAAACTGCTAATTGGGCTGATGCTCCAGGTAAACTTTCTACCTTCCAAAGCGAAACAGAAACATTTATGGCTGTTTCTCAAGGTCGTGTTGACGCAGTAATTTCAACAGATACTGGCATTGCAAACGTAGTTGCATCTGGTAAATTTGGTGATCTAAAAGCAGGCCCTGTTGCTCCATTTGGTGCTGACATTGTTGGTATGATGACGCTTCGTAAAGAATATGGTTGGATCAACTATATTAATCTTTTCATAAACCGCTCATATCGTTCAGGCCGTATGCAAGAACTTTATAGTGAGTTTATTGGTGGTGACATGCCTGATCTAACTTCGACAGGTGTTTATTACTAATTCCTAAGGGATAATTAAATTGCGCGCGCATTTTTTTGATTAAAGTGTGCGCGCAATATTTTTATGAGAGGGTGACATGGATTATCAATTCTTGTGGCGGCCAGTTTTTAAGGCCTTGCCCGAACTAGTTGATGCAGCATTTCTTACTATGCAAGTATCAATTATTTCTATGATTATAGGATTGTCAATCGGTCTATTACTCAGCTTTGGTCGGCGCTCAAAATATTTCATACCTCGTACATTATCTACAATCTGGGTTGAGTTGGCTCGTAACACACCAGTATTATTTCAAATTTTCTTTTTCTATTGGGGGCTTGGTGAGTTTGGAATTTTCCTAAGTTCCTATGTCGCAGTTGTTACCGCTCTTAGCTTTAATACCGCAGGCTATATGGCAGAAACTTTTCGTGGTGGTTTTAATGCTATCTCAAATACACAACTGCAAGCTTCTAGATCATTGGGAATGAGTTTTTTACAAACTCAGCGCTATATAATAATACCGCAAGTTTTGCGTGTTGTTTATTATCCAATGACCAACCAGTTCATCTGGGTAATTCTAATGAGTTCATTAGGAATGTTAGCGGGCTTACGTGAACTCACTGGAGAAACGCAATATTTTAATTCAAGAACATTTAGAACTTTTGAGTTTTTTGCGGCCACCGCAGTCATTTATTACATAATCGCAAAACTCGTCATGATTGCTGCCAGACTTCTCGGCTGGAAGATATTTAAGGGGGGAAAAACATAATGGATCCCGCTGGCAACGCATTTACCGACCTTCGATGGGTTGATTTATTATTTTTAGGAGAGGCAGCGATACGCACGATACAAATCTCCGCTGTGTCGATCCTCGTGGGCACAGTTATTGGAGTTATCCTTGGCTGGATGCTGGCCTCAGGGAATATATTTGTTCGCCTTTTAGTAAATTCCTTGCTTGATGTATTTCGCTCAGTACCGCTGATAATTCAGCTAATCCTGTTTGATAGTTTTGTTTCAATCGCTGGTTTTCCAATGCCTGCCTTTTGGTCAGGAACGATTGTTCTTTCAGTCTATACAGCGGCACTTGTGGCGATGGTTGCTCGTGCTGGCATTGAGGCAGTTGATCCTAATTTACGCCGAGCGGCACGCTCGCTTGGTATGGGCTATTGGCAAGACATGCGCTATATAGTTTGGCCAGTTGGTATCCGTGCCGTATTCCCCTCATGGATTGGCGTGTCGCTTTCAGTGCTTAAAGATAGCGCTTTGGTTTCAGCAATTGGGTATATTGAATTATTGCGAGCTTCACAAATATTAACAACCAAAACACAAGAATCGTTCAAAATAATGCTATTGGTCGGTCTGTTTTATTTCCTCATGTCCTACCCGATTTCAAAGGCTGGCGATTACATAGAGAAAAAGTGGCAACAATGATAGAACTTAAAAATATACATAAATCATTTGGTGATCTAAAAGTGCTTAAGGGCATTGATCTCAAGGTAAAAAATAAAGAAGTGCTCTCAGTTATTGGAGCGTCAGGCTCAGGTAAATCCACCATGCTTTATTGCATCAATGGGCTTGAACCTATTCAGGGAGGTAGCATTAGTGTTGACGGAGTAGTGGTCAATGATAAGGCAACTGATCTAAATAAGTTAAGACAAAAAATCGGCATGGTATTTCAGCAATGGAATTCTTTTCCGCACCTAACGGCACTTGAAAATGTAGCACTAGCACCAAGAGTTGTGAAAGGTCTAAGTAAAAACGAAGCAAAAGAAATTGCCGCCAAACAGCTTGCTCACGTAGGTATTGGCGATAAGCTAGATGTGTACCCATCGGCACTTTCTGGCGGGCAACAACAGCGCCTAGCAATCGCTCGTGCGCTAGCCATGGAGCCTAAATATATGTTGTTTGATGAAGCAACTTCGGCGCTCGATCCAGAACTAGTTGGCGAGGTGCTTGATACTATGCGCATGTTAGCATCTGAGGGAATGACAATGATTGTAGTAACTCACGAAATGGGTTTTGCTCGTGATGTATCAGACAGAGTAGCATTTTTCCATGAAGGAAGAGTAGAAGAAATCGGCCCTGCAAAAACGGTGCTTAGTTCTCCTAAAAGCGAGTATTTACAAAAGTTTTTAGCAAAAGTGCATTAGAGCTTAGTGCTAAGGTATGCTTTGAGTGAGATATATTAATGGCGCACCCGAGGCGATTCGAACGCCTGACCTCTGCCTTCGGAGGGCAGCGCTCTATCCAGCTGAGCTACGGGTGCAGTTATAGTTAAATTGTCTATAAAATAAAAAAACAGCAATTAATAGCTTATCATTAAAATAGCTACTAATATTTTGATTAAGCATAAAAAAGCCCGATAGTTTTCTATCGGGCTTTCTCATTTAGATTTTTTACTGGTTTGCTAAAACACTAATATTAAGCAGTGCAAGCAAAGCTGGTGGGTTATTCACCAGAGCTACAAAAGCCATAATAGGCGTAGAGTTTTCTGGTTTTACCTTTATCTCAATGTTTTTTGGATCATTTAGATATGCGCTAACGGCAGTGCTAACTTGCTCTTGCAGTTCAGGAACTTCAAATTCGGCTAAAAACATTGGCGCCATCATAACTAAACCCGGTACCATTTTATCACGAGTTGTGCCTTGTTGTGCAGCTACTAGATCAAGAATTTTAGTAGAAATACCATAATCTTCAAAACTAATAGAGAACTCATTTAATGACATGCGTGCCGCCATAGACATCAACATTTCCATATTTTTTGCTTCATATTCAGGAGAGGCAGGATCTATTCCAGCTAGTTCTTTATTTATTTTAGTAATGCTTTCAAACACCTCAAGAGTATAGCCTGAGAAATCCATCACCATATTGAGGCGACCAATATTTTTGAAATCAAAATATAATTCATCTATCTTCATGCGGCCATCAGCAAGCGTCCAAGTGGCATCGCCATAGATATTGCCTTCAATCTCTGTTAGACCAAAAGCGGTTAGACCTGCACGAGCCTCTTCATCTTCAATTTTGCTTAAATCGCTAAAAATGTCATTAACTTCAAATATGCTACTAAAAATGCTTCTATCATCATTAGAACCATTGGTTGCTCTAGTGCTTGCAATTTTGAAAGCTTCTTCTCCTTTATAAGAAACAGAAATTTCCCCTGTGCTAATCTCGTTATAAAGCGTCATATAAGAAAGCAAATCTTTCTCAGCATCTACAGGAACTAAAATATTATGAATAGTAATATCATTAACCTTGAAATTTAGATCATCATCAGTAAAATCAATATCTTCAAATTCAGCTCTTTTGGCACTATAGCCACCGTTCTTTGTTTCTTTTACGTCAAAAAACACTATTGGTGTATTTACCATTTCAACGCCCTTGGAATAGGCAATATCAGGACTTGACCAATCGCTTAGAGTAATTGTGTCGCCATCAACAGAAGCGTTTTTGAATTCAATATTCATGCCAGCACCAGCGCTTAGGGCTATTGAAAGTTTATCAGCAAAATCACGAGCATCAAGTGCTAGTGCGCTAAGTGGGAAACTAAGTGATGCAACGCTTACAAAAGTTGCAAGAGCTAATTTATTCATTCTCATTTTTCGTCCTCATTTTTATTGTACGGTTTTATATTCTAGCTTGTTTATATTTGTCTTATTTCAGATAAATCAATGGTAAATATGGCAAAATTAATAGTTAAGTTAAAAACTTATCAATAAATTGCGCCAAATCATTAGTTATATGGTGCACGTGATCTGCGTCATCAGCTCGCCCTAACTCCCAATTTTCTACATGCTCATGAGTAAAATCGTCATTGGGCACAACATGCACCGTTTGCATTCCTATTTGTGATGCTACTTTGAGATTTTTTTCTAAATCATCAAACATTATTGCCTTGTTGGTCTCAATCTCAAAATTATTGACAAACTTATCGTAAGCTATGGCTTTTGGTTTGGGGTTAAAGCCTGACATACGAATATCAAACATACCATCAAAAATATCACCAAAGCCAAGCTGCTCAAGTACGGCAGTTGCGTGCCCAATATCGGCATTAGTGAAAATAAATTTACGACCCTTAAGCGAAGTTATTTTTTCAACTAATTGCTTATCTTGTTTGACAATAGAATAATCAATTTCATGCACATTATTTAGATAATGATCAGGATCAATGCCATAATCAATCATTAACCCATTCATTGTTGTGCCATGATCACGATAATAATCTTTTTGTAAGCGTCTTGCCTTTTCGTGCTCAAAGCCAGTTATGCTCACTACATATTTGGTGATAAGAACATCAACTTGTGCAAATAAATCGCATGTTCTTGGATAAAGCGTATTATCAAGATCAAAGACGAAATTATCTATATGGGATAGGTTTTCTTTTATTCTTGTCGCCGTTGGTCGCTTTGCTCCCGACCCCGACACCCCCGCCGTTTTTTCTTTTTCCACTTTACATCTCGTTTAGCTGCGTGTTTTTCTTGTCGCTATTCATTTTTGCTCATTTTACTATCAATGTTCCAGCGCCATATTCGGTAAATAGCTCTATTAAAATAGCATGCTCAATTTTGCCGTTTAAAATAACCACGCCTTCAACACCATTTTCAAGCGCTTCAAAGCAAGTTTGCACTTTTGGAATCATGCCGCCATGAATTGTGCCGTCTTTTATCAATGTTTTTGCTCTTTTAATAGTGAGTTTGGGGATAAGGTTATTATCCTTATCAAGCACACCTACAACATCTGTAAGGAATAATAATCTCTTTGCTTTGAGCGCACCGGCAATAGCGCCAGCAAAAATATCTGCGTTAATATTATAGGTGTGTCCGTCATTTCCAGCAGCAACAGGGGCAATAACTGGTATCATTTCAGAACTTGCTAGCATATTTATAACAGAGCAATCTATTTTATCAGGCTCACCTACAAATCCTAAATCTATTATTTTTTTAATATTGCTATTAGGATCAATAATTTTTTTACTGGTTTTTTTTGCTACAACCATATTGCCATCTTTGCCGCAAAGCCCAATGGCTTTTTCGCCCTGTTGATTAATCATCGCAACAATTTGTTTGTTGATTGAGCCTGCTAGCACCATCTCAACAATTTCTATGGTTTTTTCATCAGTTATGCGCAACCCATCGGAAAATTCTGACTTAATGCCCATTTTTTCAAGCATCCTGCCAATTTGTGGACCGCCGCCATGCACAATTATTGGGTTTAGCTTTGATTGCTTTAATAGAGCAATATCACGGGCAAAAGCCGTTGAAAGCTCAAAGTCACCCATGGCATGTCCACCATATTTAATCACTACCTGCTTTCCCTTATAGCGTTGCATATAAGGTAAGGCATTGGCTAAAATTGCGGCATCTCTTGATGAATTTTGTTGATTTTTCATTTTTTTATCTATCTATTGCAGTTGATTTCCTTTTAGCGTGAAAAAATATAAATGTCATTGTCTTATGCGACTTTATATTAAACTTACTAAATCCAAAGAATTAACAAATGAAAATTACAATTTTACAAGTTGGGCAAACTCCAGAAATGATGCAAAATCGTTTTGAGCGTTACCCAAAGCAATATCAAGGATTATTACTTGCTAATGGTGAGGATTTTTCATTTGATATTAAATATATAATTGAGGGGGAGGAGTTTCCATCTCACTTGGAGTTAGAGGGGGTAATTATTACTGGTTCTGCCCATTCGGTATATGATGATATTGCTTGGATTGAGCCTTTGCGTGATTTTGTCAAACAAGCATATGCACTAAAAACCCCTATGGTTGGCATTTGCTTTGGTCATCAAATAATGGCCGATGCGCTTGGTGGCACAGTTGAAAAATCTCATAAGGGCTGGGGAATAGGTCGCCATGTTTATCGCTTAGAGCAAAGGCCTGATTTTATAAATGGTACAAGCGATGAAATAGCTGTTGCATGTTCGCATCAAGACCAAGTGGTCACAGTGCCTGATAAGGCTGAAGTGTTTTTAAGTTCTGATTTTACGCCCAATGCAGGTTTGATCTATAATAATGGCGCAGCAATTTCACTGCAACCGCATCCAGAATTTGATAAAGATTATGCTGTTGCCTTAGTTGATAGACTTAGGGGCAATAGTTTGAGCGAAGAGCAAGCAAATTTGGCGACGCGCTCTCTTGATGCGCCGCTTGATAGAATGAAGGTCGGAGATTTTATTGCAAGATTTTTTAAGCAAGCAAGGCAAACCTAGCGCTTTCTGAGCGCTACGTGATTAACTGAATGATCAGAGCTTTTTGTTAGAATAAGGTCAGCTCGTCCTCTTGTTGGCAAAACATTTTGCCTTAGATTTTCTAAGTTTATTGTCTGCCAATAATGATTAGCTAGTTTTAGCGCTGCTTTTTCATCTAACTTTGAAAATTGATGAAAGAAAGAATTTGGATCTTTAAAGGCGGTTTTTCTCAAACGATGAAAGCGCTCAACAAACCACTTTTCAAGATCATTTTCATTAGCATCAATATAGATAGAAAAATCAATAAAATCTGAAGCAAAAATTATTGGATTACCATTCTTTGGCAAATCTCCAGCTTGTAAAATATTAAGCCCTTCAACAATTATTATATCCGCCTTTTCAATTATTTTTTGTTTACCCTCAACAATATCATAAATGAGATGCGAATAAATCGGCGAACTTACATTGTCCTTGCCAGATTTAAGATCGGCTAAAAACCTAATAAATTTAGCCCTGTCATAGCTTTCAGGGAAACCTTTTTTTTCCATCAAGGAGCGTTTTTCAAGCTCTTTGTTAGAATATAAAAACCCGTCCGTAGTAATTAATTCAACTTTTGGCGAATTTGGTAGGCGCTGCAATAGTGCGTGCATAATGCGAGCGGTGGTTGATTTGCCCGCTGCAACTGAACCTGCCACACCAAAAATAAATGGTACTTTTTCGCCATTTGTGCCTAAAAATTTAGTTGATGCTTTATGCACCTCTTTCACTGCTTCAACATAAAATGATAGTAATCTGGTGAGCGGTAAATAAATTTCTTCGGCCTCAATTAGTGAAATAGGATCATCTATTGAGCGCAATCTCTCAATGTCTTTTTCCTTAAGCGTCATCGGCTCATCGGCACGCAATTTTGCCCATTCGCTTTTACTAAATTGATGATATGGCGAGAGGGAATCACTCATTTCATTGACCAATTTTTCGAGAGGATTTTTCAGCTAAACCAGATTGCTTGGTGCGATTTTCTAGCTCTTTAAGAACTTCGCTTAATTCAACGCCCGAAGATTTTAACAAAATAAGTAGATGATAAAGCACGTCTGCCGCTTCGTTTTTCAGCTCATTACTATCCCCAGTACTAGCCGCAATAATTGCTTCGATTGCCTCTTCGCCAAATTTTTCAGCGCATTTTTTTGTACCCTTAGCTAATAATTTAGCACTATAGGATTGCTCAGGTGAAGCGAGCGCCCGCTCATCAATTATCTGCTTTAATTGCTCAAGAGTAAAAGTCATTTTCTTGCTTTCAATTATCAATTCGCATTTTTATGCCATTATCTGCCATATATTGTTTGGCTTGTGCAATAGAGAAAGTGCCAAAATGAAAAATTGATGCCGCAAGCACTGCACTTGCGCCTCCACGTTTAACGCCCTCAACCAAATGTTCAAGCGTACCAACGCCGCCAGAGGCAATTAGAGGAACTGATACTGCGTCAGAAATTTTACGGGTTAATTCAAGGTCAAAGCCTGATTTTGTGCCGTCCCTATCCATTGAAGTTACGAGCAATTCACCAGCACCTCGATTTGCCATATCTATGGCAAATTCAAGCGCATCTATGCCAGTTTCTTTGCGTCCGCCATGCGTAAATAGTTCCCATTTTTCGCTCTCAACTTTTCTAGCATCGACTGAAACCACAATACATTGATTGCCAAATTTATCTGCTGCACGAGAAATAAAATCCCTGTCTTTTACAGCGGCAGAATTTATCGCCACCTTATCAGCACCGCATAATAATAATTTTCGAATATCCTCAAGCTCACGAACACCGCCTCCAACTGTTACAGGCATAAAACAATGTTCAGCGGTTTTTTCAACAATGTCAAAAATATTATCACGCCCCTCATGGGTTGCAGTAATATCTAAAAAACATAATTCATCTGCCCCAGCCTTGTCATAAGCAATAGCCGCTTCAACTGGATCGCCAGCATCAATAAGATCAACAAAATTCACGCCCTTAACAACACGGCCATCTTTTACGTCAAGACAGGGTATAATTCGGGTCTTAAGGCTCATGCTGAAATTCCCTTAATCATAGCAAGTGCTTCATCAACATCTATACGCCCATCATAAAGCGCACGACCAGAAATAGCGCCTTCTAAAATCTGCATTTCAGGCTTTGTCATTATTTTTATATCGTCCATAGAAGCTAAACCACCTGATGCAATAATTGGGATAGAGGTCGAATTGGCTAGTTCAAGCGTACTATGCCAATTTATGCCAGCTAAAATCCCGTCCCTATCAATATCGGTATAAATTATTGCACTAACTCCTGCACCCTCAAAGCGTTTGGCGAGTTCAATAGTGCTAAGTTCAGAGCTTTTTGCCCAGCCTTCTATGGCTACCTTGCCCCCCTTAGCATCAATACCCACCGCTACTTGGGAGGGAAATTTTTTACATGCTTCAATGACTAATTTGGGATTTTTAAGCGCGACCGTGCCTAAAATCACTCGTGCCAGACCTTTATCAAGCCAATTTTCAATATGCTCAAGCGTGCGAATACCACCCCCGAGCTGCACTGGAAAATCAACCGCCTTCAAGATATTTTCAACCGATTGACCATTAATGCTTTCACCAGCAAAAGCACCGTTTAGATCAACTACGTGTAAATATTCAAAGCCTTGATTTTCAAAGCTCTTGGCTTGGTTTGCAGGATTATCGTTAAAAATAGTTACCTGCTCCATATCACCTAATTTTAGGCGCACGCATTGCCCATCTTTAAGATCAATCGCTGGAAAGAGAATCATGCTCTATTACTCATGTTTGCCACCTTAAAAAATTCTCAAGTAATTTTAAGCCAAGCGCTTGGCTTTTTTCGGGGTGAAACTGCACGCCAACCATATTATCCTTTGCAATCATAGCTGTGATATCACCGCCATAATCACAAGTTGCAATAATGTCTTGCTTTTCATTTGCTTCAAAATGATAAGAATGCACAAAATAGGCGTGCTGCCCATTTTTGCCATTATCGATATTTTTAAGCAAAACATGTTTTTGCTTAAAAATAAGCTCGTTCCAGCCCATGTGCGGAATTTTTAATTTGCTATCTTTTGGTGCAATTTTTTTAACCGTTCCGCTAATCCAGCCAAGCCCTTTATGTTTGCCTTTTTCTTCGCCAAAATCTGCCATGAGCTGCATTCCAACACAAATACCCAAAAACGGCACGCCCTGCTTGATAACTCGCTCAATAAGGATTTCTTCAATCCCCTCAATCGATAAAAGCCCCTGCTTGCAATCGGCAAATGAGCCAACCCCCGGAAGCACAATCCTATCCGCTTTTAAGATTATTTCAGGGTTTGAGCTAACAATAATATTTGGGGGTGTTTCTAGCTCATTGCCAGCACGCAATAATGCCTTTTGCGCTGATTTTAGATTACCAGAGCCATAATCAATTATGGCAATATTTTCACTCAACTTATGACCCCAACCTAAAATTAATCAAAGCAACTTGCGCTTGCTCATAATCACTAGCAATTATATCGCCGCTAGCTTTAAGCCCTTTTCTTTTAAGCGCTCTTGCATAAATATTTGTCGCTTCAAAACCAATATAAATGGCGCTTAAAACATAAAGCCAGAATGTCGCCGCACCGCCAACAAAAGAATAAATTATTCCAAGCACAAACATTGTTGCCAACCAAAGCACTAATTCAAGCCAAAGGTTTTTACTCATTAGCCAAAGAGGCAGCAGGAATGCTGCAAACCAGATAAATTTTTCATCTATGATTATATAATCATCATCTTTTAATTGCTCTGAGGAGATATTAGGCTTTTGTAAAATTTGAAAAATAGACATTTTGTTCTCAATTATTGCTAGAGGCTACCTTTGGTTGATGGTATCATATCGGCAGTGCGCTCATCAATAGCGACGGCTTTTTTTAGAGCTCTTGCCAACGCCTTAAAACAGCTTTCTGCAATATGGTGATTATTATCGCCATAAGGCACTTCAACATGTAAAGTAATGCCTGCATTCATTGCAAAAGCCTGAAACCATTCACGAAATAATTCAGTGTCCATTTCACCAACTTTATCAGAAGTGAAAGTAACATTCCATACCAAAAATGGACGACCTGAAACATCAAGTGCAACATTGGCTAATGTGCCATCCATAGGTAAAGAAGTGCTAGCATAACGGCTAATGCCCTTTTTATCACCAAGCGCTTGTTTTATTGCTTGTCCAAGCGCAATAGCGCTATCTTCAGCAGTATGGTGAAAATCAATATGTAAATCACCTTTTGCTTTAATTTCAATATCAATAAGCGAATGTTTGGCGAGTTGATCTATCATATGATCAAGAAAACCAATAGATGTGCTAATATTATGCACACCCGTGCCATCAAGATTGATAGTTACTGAAATATCAGTTTCATTAGTTTGCCGTGTTATATTTGCTGTTCGCATGATTAAACTCCAAAAAGACAAGATTTATCTAACAGTTTTTTATAAATATGAAAAGCCAAACAATGATGAAATAATTTTGTTATTTGCAATTATAATAAAATCACCTAAATGATAAGATAGATTAAAAAAAATGAGGATTTAATGGCTCACGATAATAATATTCCAACATGGCACGGCACAACAATAGTTTCTGTAAGAAAAGGCAACCAAGTTGTTATGGCAGGAGATGGTCAGGTTTCGCTTGGCCCAACGGTGATTAAACATTCAGCTAAAAAGGTGCGCCTTTTAGCTGGTGGCAAGGTTATTGGTGGATTTGCAGGGGCTACGGCCGATGCTTTTACGCTATTTGAGCGGCTTGAAGCCAAACTAGAGCAATATCCAGATCAGCTTATGCGAGCCTGTGTTGAATTGGCTAAAGATTGGCGCACCGATAGATATTTGCGCCGTCTTGAGGCGATGATGTTAGTTGTGAGCGCAAGTGATTCGCTGGTTTTGACTGGAACTGGTGATGTGTTAGCGCCTGATGAGGGCATTATGGCTATTGGCTCGGGCGGCAATTATGCTCTTTCAGCAGCTTTGGCGCTTAAAGACACCGATAAAAGCGCCAAAGAAATCGCCCTAAAAGCGATGGAAATAGCAGGTAAAATCTGTGTTTATACAAATGATCAAGTAACGCTTGAAACCCTAAAAACCAAAAAGAAATAATCATATAATGAGTGAAAATAATAATATAGGCGAAAATAATATTGAACAGAGCAATTATTCGCCACGTGAAATCGTATCAGAACTTGATCGCTATATTGTTGGACAAAAAGATGCCAAACGAGCGGTAGCAATCGCTATGCGTAATCGCTGGCGTCGCCAACAATTACCTGAAGATATGCGCCGTGAGGTTTCACCAAAAAATATCCTAATGATCGGGCCAACAGGAGTTGGTAAAACAGAAATTTCTCGTCGCCTTTCACGGCTTGCAAATGCGCCTTTTATAAAAGTTGAAGCGACCAAATTTACCGAAGTTGGTTATGTTGGGCGTGATGTTGAGCAAATGGTGCGTGATTTGGTTGAAATTGGCATTTCATTATTGCAAGAAAAAAGACGTAAAGTTGTTGAGGCAAAAGCACATATAAATGCCGAAGAGCGAGTTTTAGACGCACTGGTTGGAGCTAATGCACAAGATGGCACTCGCCAGTCTTTTAGGAAAAAACTACGTGAAGGCACGTTGGACGATAAAGAAATTGAAATAGAAGTTAGCGCCAGCGCTGCCGCCCCTCCTATGATGGATATTCCAGGAATGCCTGGTGGCTCTATGGGCATGATAAATATTGGCGATATGCTTGGCAAAGCCTTTGGCTCGGGCGGCGTTAAAAAGAAATTAAAAGTTAAAGACAGCTATAAATTATTGGTCAATGAAGAGTCCGATAAATTGCTAGATCAAGAACAATTACAACAAGATGCTATTGATCTAGTTGAAAATCACGGCATTATTTTCCTTGATGAAATTGATAAGGTAACGGTGCGTGAAGGTCGTTCGGGCGGTGATGTATCGCGTGAGGGCGTGCAACGTGATTTATTGCCATTAATTGAGGGCACAACTGTTTCAACCAAATATGGCCCTGTTAAAACCGATCATATATTATTCATTGCATCTGGTGCTTTTCATGTTGCAAAACCTTCGGACTTGCTGCCAGAATTACAAGGTCGCCTGCCAATAAGAGTAACGTTGCGTGCGCTAACAAAAGAAGATTTTATTAAAATTCTTAGCGATACTGACGCTTCTTTAATCAAGCAATATGTGGCTTTACTGGCGACTGAAGGTGTAACGCTTGAATTTAGCGAAAACGCTATTGATGCTATTGCTGAGGCAGCGGTTACGGTAAATTCCAATGTTGAAAATATCGGCGCTCGCCGCCTAGCAACCGTAATGGAGCGCTTGGTCGAGGATATCTCTTTTGATGCGCCTGATAAGGACGGGGAAACCATTAAAATTGATGCAAAATTTGTTAAAAAACAAGTTGGTGCATTGGTGGAAGATGCGGATTTAAGCAAATTTGTTTTGTAGTAATTTTACTATTTAATACGCTCAAGCATGATGATATCATGCACGGACTCAAGTTTTGGCTCAGGCAATTCAAGCACAAAGCGATCCATGCTTTTATCTATTGCACTTAGGCAACCAACTTGATTTCGTGTCTCATCTTGACCATAGAGCTTATAGATTTTTTCATAACCATAATTACTTGCGCCACTATAAGATAATCCATTACCTGCTTGCACCATAACTCCAAAAAAGTTTTGTGAGCCTGTGGTTTTATTAATTGTTAAAACCTTTGCCTCTGCTCTGATTTGACACTTAAACCAACCATATATAGTTAAATCAGTTAGTCCGCCCAATTTAATGGTACGACAATTATAATTACCTTCAACTTGATACATATCACTTATTGGCACAAAATCATTTTCAAACATCATAGCAACAAGTTTGCGATCGCTTTTATTGGTTGAGCGCATTGCCGCCCCAAGCCCTTTAGTGCGGCTAATTTCAAGCCGCTCCATTCTAACAATATCGCTTTTTTCAAGTTCAGGCCAATCGGGTAAATCACAAGCAGATTGTCCAGCAAATGCATTTGTACTCAATAAAGAAAAAACAATTACCAAAGAACTTTTTATTATTTTATTTTGCATCATAATATTTATTCCCTGCTTTCATTTAATAGAACTATATCTAATAATACTAGAAATTGTAACAAAGATATTTTTATGAATGAAATTGATATAGCAAATAGTTTTGCCTTCAAAGGCAAAAATCAATTTCTTCAAGTGCTAAACTTAAACGGATTGATGAAGTGCTAAAGCAATTATAGTTCTCTAATATCAACAAAATGCCCAGCAATGGCGGCGGCGGCGGCCATTTGCGGTGAAACAAGATGCGTGCGTCCCTTAAAGCCTTGACGGCCTTCAAAATTGCGATTGGAGGTTGAAGCGCAACGCTCTTTTGGCTTTAGCCTATCAGCGTTCATAGCTAAGCACATAGAGCAACCCGGCTCACGCCATTCAAAACCAGCTTCAAGGAAGATTTTATCTAAACCCTCTTTTTCTGCCTGCACTTTAACTAGGCCAGATCCTGGAACAACCATAGCGCTAACGCTAGAGGCTATTTTTTTGCCTTTAATCATAGCAGCAGCGGCTCGAAAATCTTCAATGCGACCATTAGTGCAAGAGCCAATAAACACTCTATCAATTTTTATATCAGTAATTTTAGTTCCAGCCTTTAGACCCATATATTCAAGCGCACGAACCTTTGAGGCTCGTTTGTTTTCATCTTCTATAAGGTTTGGATCAGGCACTACGCCTTCGATAGAAACTACATCTTCAGGCGATGTTCCCCAAGTTACAATAGGTGTAAGATTGCTGGCATCAATCACTAATTTTTTATCAAAATGCGCACCTTCATCACTATAAAGTTTTTTCCATTGTTCAACCGCTTTTTCATAATCTTTTCCCTTTGGTGAAAGCGGGCGACCTTTTACATAGGCAAATGTCTTTTCATCGGGCGCTATAAGGCCAGCTCGTGCGCCGCCCTCAATAGTCATATTACAAACGCTCATGCGCCCTTCCATTGAAAGCGCTTCTATTGCCTCGCCAGCAAATTCTATAACATAACCAGTGCCGCCAGCCGTGCCAATTTCACCAATGATTGCCATAATAATATCTTTAGCGGTTGCACCTTCTGGCAGCTCACCATTTACCTGCACTAACATATTTTTAGCTTTTTTCTGAATAAGCGTTTGTGTTGCTAAAACATGCTCAACTTCAGATGTGCCAATACCATGCGCTAATGAGCCAAAAGCCCCATGAGTTGATGTGTGGCTATCACCACAAACGATACTCATTCCCGGTAAAATAAAACCTTGCTCAGGGCCAATAATATGCACAACTCCCTGTCTTATATCCATCTCATCATAATAGGGCACGCCAAAATCAGCAGTATTTTTAGCTAAAGTTTCAACTTGCAACCTGCTTTCAGGGTCTTTTATGCCTTTTGAGCGATCAGTGGTTGGCACGTTATGATCTACAACTGCTAATGTGCGTTTTGGGGAGCGCACCTCTCGATTGCTAAGGCGCAAACCTTCAAATGCTTGCGGTGATGTTACTTCATGCACCAAATGGCGATCAATATAAATTAGCGATGTGCCATCTTCATTATTTGTTACAAGATGATTATCCCAAATTTTATCGTAAAGAGTTTTTGCCATTATATTATTGCCTAAATCAGATGAATTTAGTGAGGTTTTAGTTTGTGAGAGGGCTTTTGGTCAAGTATATTTTATTTCTTGATGCTTTGTTTTAGTGAAATAGCTAGTTCTTTGAAATTAACTCCGCCAAATCCCCAGATAGAAGTATTAAGCCCAATTTTTTTCTTTGCATATATGGCAATGGCGCTTTGCGCAATAATTCTGGCAATCATATTAACAATCGCTGCACCAATTATTCCATAAATTGGAATGACAATAAGTAAAATAGCAAAGCTTATAAGCATGATAGAGCCAAAAATGGCTACATATTGGCGTTCATGCCCAGTCATTACCATAACAATACGTGTTGGGCCAGTGGCCGCATCAACCAAAAGGCCAGCACTTAAAAGCAATAGAATAATTTTACCCTCTGCATAAGAAGCGCCAAACAATGAGAGGATTAAATCTCCGAATAAAAGATAGATGGTAAATATCCCAAGCGAAAAAATAAACCCAGCCCAAGTACAAAGCGAAGTAACGGCTTGCGCTTTTTCAATCTCTCCAGCATGAAAATGTCTAGAAACCATTGGGGCAATTACTAAAGTGATTGCATACATAAATAAAGTTATCAGACCAGCAGTGCGAAACGCATTAAAATATAGACCAGCACTTTCAGAAGCAATTAATAATCCAACAAGTACAATATCAATATTTAATGCAGCAGTATCAACAAGAGTTGAAATTAAGAACCAAAAACTTATTTTCCCACGTTTTTTTATATAAGGCTTAAGTGAAGAAAAGTGGATTTGTGTTTGATAGCCTAAATATTTTGCTATCATAAATTGAACAATCATTGCTAAAGACAGGGTAAATGACGCTAGCAATAAAGCCTGTGTCCCATTTAACTTTATGCCATAAAAAAATAATACCCAAACCACAATAGGCACACTTGCTTTCCATAATATATCGCGTGGAGTAAGAGCTGCCCAAACTGAGCCTTGCGCTCGAAGGGCAGAAGATCCATATTCAGCCATTGCAAGAGGTAAAATTAAAGAGGCGGCTGCCATAATAAAAGATAAAGATGTTAACTCATGACTTGTGGCAAGGTTAAAGAGCATCGTTATGGCAATTAGAGATAATGATATAATAATGCCAGCAATAATGACCAATGCCCAGCCAGCACTAAGCGCTTCATTTGCTTTCTTACGAAGTTTTTTGCCGATTTCTTCTGGCCAGAACCGTAAAATTGCAACCTCTTGACCAGCAGAAGCAGCAACAGCTAATATTGTTGCAAGCGCAAAACCAAAAGCAAATTGACCATAAAATTTTTCACTCATGGTGCGAGAAAGAATAACAAACATCAAATATGTAAGGCCTGCAGTTACTATTTTAACCAAAAGAGAAGCTATGGATTTTTTAAATCCTTGCATCACAATTGATTTTAAATCTGTTGGCTCGCTCTTATTCATCTTGCCATGTAGAGGCAAAAAGCATTTTTATCAGGTTAATTTATTGATTTAATCCAAAGATTTCTTGAATTGATGAAGCTACTTACTCGACAATTCATGCGAACATGAGCAAACTACATTATAAAAATTTCAAATAGTGATTCTATTTACATCGTTTCTGAGGTTTTGAATGAATTTTTAGGGGGTAATAAAATGAGCAATGAAGGTAATAAAGTCTTTTTGGCTTTAAGCGAGAGAGCAAAATATCTGGCAAAAAAAGAGCCAAATTTTGCTAATTTTTTAGCCCTTAGCATTGGATCGATTGACAATCATGATCTCTTAGGGCTTTCTCCCAAACATTTTGAGGAAATTTTACGCCATTCATATAAAAGATTACAAACTCGTGAGGCTGGCAAACATTTAATAAATATTTGGCAACCACAAGAGCAAAGCGATACATCAACTCCTTCGCAAGTCATTGATATTTTTGTTGATGATATGCCGTTTTTAGTTGATTCAGTGCTTGGCGCTATTCGAGCAATGGGCGGTAATATTAAATTAATCGGCCATCCAGTGCTTCCTTTGAAAATTGAGAATAAAAAACTTATAGTCCTATCTGCTCCGCAAAAGGATTGCACGCTTGAGAGTTTTTTACATATCCATATTGATCCTATTGGTGATGATGAAACTATCGAGCAATTATTTGATGAGCTTGATAGGGTTTTAATTGATGTGCGAAGAACGGTAAATGGTTGGCGCTCAATGCTTGAGCGTTTAGCAAAAGTTGTGAAAGATTATCGAGAACATTCACCAAATATTTCAGAGCTAGATAGTGCAGAAACCACCCATTTTCTTGCATGGCTGGCAAATCATAATTTTACCTTTATGGGGATGCGTGAATATTCACTTAGCACAAGAGAAGATAATCTTACTCTTGAACCAATAAAAAATAGTGGCTTGGGCATATTAAAAGATGAGAACTATAGATTTTTGCGTCATGGCGAAAAATTAGTTGAAGTAACCAAGCAACACTTGGAATTTTTTAAGCGAGATGACCCGTTAATGGTAACAAAGGCCAACATTCGCTCAAACGTTCATAGACGCACATTTTTAGATTTTATTTCGGTAAAAACCTATGATGAAAGCGGGAATGTAAAAGGCGAATTGCGCATGGTTGGTCTATTTACCTCCATGTCCCTTAATACCCCACATATTGAAGTTCCCTTCATTAGACGTAAAATATCCGAAGTAATGAAACGCTCGGGCTATGCGCCAAAAAGCCACGCTGGAAAAGCATTAATGGCAGCTTTGGATAATTATCCCCGTGAAGAAATTTTTCAAATTTCTGAAGGTCTATTGTTAGAATTTGCAAAAATTATATCAACTCTTCCCGATCGCCCGCAAATTCGTGTGCTACCAAGAATTGATCCCTTTGATAATTATGTTTCTATCATGTTATATTTACCTCGTGATAGATATACATCAACATTGCGTGAGCAAATTGCGCAATATTTAGCAAAAAAATATAATGGTCATTTATCTGCTTATTATCCATATTTCCCTGAAGGGGAATTAGTTCGTGTTCATTTTATTATTGGTCGTCGTGAGGGCAAAACTCCAATAATTGAGCGTGAAATATTAGAAGCAGAAGTTAGTGATTTGACCAAGAATTTTGGTGATAGATTAATTGAGGCAGCCGATAATCCTGCAGATATTGCTAATTATAAAGATAGCTTTTCACCAGCTTATCAAACCAATAATTCGCATATTGAAGCGCTAAAAGACATTGCTATATTAAATGAATTAGAACAAAGCGATCGCATTTCGGTTAGATTTATTGCGCAAGATCTGCAGAACGATGAGGACGCTTCACAAGACATTCAATATAATTTACGCCTTTATCATGTAGCAACGCCAATTCCGCTTAGCGACCGTGTACCCATGCTTGAAAATTTTGGCTTTAGGGTAATTGATGAGCGTTCCTACGAAGTGCGCCCACAAGACGGAATAAAGCGTTTTATCCATGATATGGTTATTGAAGCTAACAATGAGCAAATAATTGACATAGAAAAAATAGCAAGCGTTTTAGAGGATGCGATAATTGGCGTTTGGGACGGTTTTGCTGAAAGTGACGGCTTTAACGAATTAAGCACTATTGCATTATTAAAATGGCAAGATGTATCAATTTTACGGGCAATGGGGCGCTACTTAAAGCAATTAGGCGTATCATTTTCACAAAAATATATGTGGAACACGCTGTGCACTCATTCTGATATAGCAAAAGAACTTATTGATCTATTTTACGCTTCTTATGACCCTAAATTTGAAAAAGATAGGGAAACTGAAATTAGTCGCTTAAGCGAAGAAATATTATCGCAATTAACGCAAATTAGTTCAGCCGATGAAGATAGGATTATTCGTCATTTCTTAAATTTAATAGATGCCTCACTTAGGACTAACTTTTTTCAGCGACAAGAGGACGGCGCACGCAAACCTGCTCTAGCGATGAAATATGATTGCCATAAGGTTGATGGCATGCCAGAGCCTCGCCTTTATCGTGAAATATTTGTCTATTCCCCAATCGTTGAAGGAATTCATATGCGGGGCGGAGAAATTGCCCGTGGAGGCTTACGCTGGTCAGATCGTCCTGAAGATTTTAGAACCGAAGTTTTGGGGCTTGTTAAAGCGCAAATGGTTAAGAACGCAGTGATTGTTCCCGTTGGCTCAAAGGGCGGCTTTGTGCCCAAAACCATGCCAGCAAACCCTGATAGAGAGACTTTCATGTCTTTTGGCATAGCGGCATATAAGATTTTCATTGGCACTTTACTTGATGTAACCGATAATCTTGACGGTGATAAAGTAATAGTTGCGCCAAATATTATTCGTAAGGATGAGAACGACCCATATTTAGTTGTGGCAGCCGACAAGGGCACGGCTAGTTTTTCTGACATTGCCAATGGTATTTCTGAGCAGCGTGGGTTTTGGCTTGGTGATGCTTTTGCCTCTGGTGGATCTGTTGGTTATGATCACAAAAAAATGGGCATTACGGCACGTGGTGGCTGGGAAGCGGTCAAGCGGCATTTTCGTGAAATGGATAGGGATATTCAAAGCGAGCCATTTAGCGTTGTTGGAATTGGAGATATGTCGGGCGATGTGTTTGGCAACGGTATGTTGCTTTCAGAGCAAATAAAATTACTTGGCGCTTTTGATCATAGGGATATTTTTATTGACCCTAATCCTGATGTCGCAAGTTCTTTTGTTGAGCGCAAAAGATTATTTGAGATGGGTCGCTCTACTTGGCAGGATTATAATAAGGAATTGCTTTCAAAGGGCGGTGGGATTTATCCTCGCTCCTCAAAAATAATTGAATTATCTGATGAAGCCGTTTCAATGTTGGGCTTAGATAATAATAAGCTAACTCCAAATGAGCTTATGAACGCTATCCTAAAAGCAGAGGCTGATCTTTTATGGTTTGGCGGAATTGGTACTTACATTCGCTCAAGTTCTGAAAGCGATGCGGACGCTGATGATAGAGCAAATGATGATATTCGCATTAGTGGCAAACAAGTGCGAGCAAAGGTTATTGGTGAGGGTGCTAATCTTGGAATTACCCATCTTGGGCGCATAGAATTTGCGCTAAATGGTGGGCGTATTAACACAGATGCGATAGATAATTCAGCTGGTGTGAACTCATCGGATCTTGAAGTTAATATCAAAATTGCGCTTGGAACATTAACCCGTTCAGGAAAGTTAGATTTAGAAGAGCGCAATAAGTTTTTAGCTACGATGACAGATGAGGTCGCTGAATTATGCTTACGTAATAATTATTTACAAACATTGGCATTATCTTTAATTGAGCGGCGTGGCATGGAAGCTTTTCCAGATCTTGTTTTATTCATGCATGAGCTTGAACATAAAGGAGAGCTTGATAGATCTGTTGAATTTTTACCAGATGAAGCGCAAATAACCGATCGCATAAATTCAGGACAGCCATTTGTGCGTCCAGAGCTTGCTGTGTTGCTTTCTTACGCTAAAAACACGCTTTATAAGGAATTATTAAATTCAAAAGTTCCAGATGATCCATATCTCTCAAAAGAGCTTTATCGCTATTTTCCAGAAAAACTTAAAACCACTTATATTGCAACGATAGATAATCATCGCCTAAGGCGAGAAGTTATCGCAACTGTTCTTTGCAATGCGATGATAAATCGTGGTGGCGCATCTTTTGTCTATCGTATGATGTCAGCAACAACAGCAAATGAGGCGCAAGTTGCCTTTGCTTACGCAACAGCACGAGATGTATATTCACTTGCAGATTTGAACAATTCTATTGATGATTTGGATAATAAAATAAAAGGCGAAACCCAATTAGAACTTTATGCCGAAGTTCTTACATTACAAGTTGAGCAAACCTTGTGGTTTTTACGCAATGTTAGTTTTGAAGATGGCTTATCTAATATTGTTAAACGTTATAATGAAGGTGTTGAAGAAATACGCACTAATTGGGGTAGTTTTTTACCAAACTTTATTGCAAAATCAGTAGCCGATCAGGCAGTTAGTTTTGTTAATGGTGGCGCACCGCTCGATCTTGCTCGTCGCATTGCAGAACTGTCAGCCCTCACGCTTTGCTCCGATATTGTTTTAGCTTCTGAAAAGACAAAAGTCTCAGTTTCTGAGGCGGCAGAAGCTTATTTCACTATTGTTGAAACTTTCAAACTTGGCAAAATAACCGAACAGGGCGGGCGTATTGATCTTTCAGATAAATTTGATCGTATGGCGCTTGATAGAGCTATGGCCAATGTTATGCGGGCGCAACGTGATTTGACTTGTGATGTTTTACGGGCTGGCAAAGGCGCAATAGGGGATAGATATAAAGTTTGGCACGATCAGCGATCTGAAGAAATAGATCGTATTATTGAGATGGTTTCGGATCTAACTGGTGATGAGCTTACAGTTTCTCGTCTGTCTGTTGCTGCTGGCCTATTATCAGATTTGGTTAGGAGCTAGGCTTTAGGGTTGTAAACCTCACTCGTTTTATTCTAATCCCCTCCCCCTTGCGGGGAGGGTTAGGGTGGTGGGGGTCAAGCATAAGATGGTGTTGAAATATCACCATAAAAGTAAAGTACTTTACCCCTTAATAAGCTGGCTCTATATTGTTAGGCAACAAAACCACTTAACCTCAATATTTGGAGCAACAAGAATTGAGCGCAACTGTTATTTTTCTAATTAGCTTGCTTTTTTTAACCTTTTTCTATTTGGCAATCATTATCGTGCTCAATCGAAAAATTGCGCCAAAGGGCGC